>CAYGIM010000020.1:0-10317 GCA_964349895.1 uncultured Candidatus Peribacteria bacterium
ACTTGTTGATCAGGAGATGCCGCTTGCTGGCTTTTGCATACAGGACTTTCTTGGTGCCTGTGATCTTTACCCTCTTTTTCGTACCGCTGTGTGTCTTCAGTTTCATATTAAGATATTGTTATACTTCTTAGAGTGCTCTACTTTGGTATCAGTGTCACATGGAGAGTATTGCCTTGGCGTCGTGGTGGTTCTTCTGGTTTAGACACATCCTGCATACTCTCTGCAAATGCTTTGAGCTTTTCAAGTCCTTTCTCTGCAAATGCTTGTTCTCGTCCTCGCATGATGATGGTCACCTTTACCTTGTCTCGATCCGAGATAAACTCCCGAGCCTTGTTTTGGCGAACCTCCATGTCATGAGGAGAGATCCGTATTGATAAGCGAATTCCTTTGACCTCAGTAACATGCTGCTTTGACTTGTTCTTCTGTTCTTGCTTCTTGAGCTGATACAGGTATTTGCCGTAGTCGATGATCTTGCACACAGGGGGAGTAGCGTTGGGTGATACCTCTACGAGGTCCAGTCCTTCGGCCTGTGCCTTTTTGAGGGCATCTTCGCGGCTGAGTACTCCGAGCATCTCTTCTTCCATGATGACGCGCATCTCTGGTGCTTTGATATTCTCGTTGATTCTGAGTCTTGGTTCTTTTTTCAGAGATCTCTACACGTTACAAAATACCTTCCTGTGATCAGGATAGTACGATTTTAGGGTGAAGATGGCCTAACGTCAAGCATTTTGACCCAGTAGTTAGCTATTTACAGAGGCTTCAGGATGGGTACCATATGTTACTATCCGGTATTTTCTATCATGAACCCCAGATATGCCAAAAGAAGCCAAGTTTAAGCAGTACTTTCGCGAGATGTTTGAGGCAAATAGGGATCTTTGCACCCAGTTCCTGCTGATCAACCAGGACTATGCAAATGACAAGATGACCCACAAAGATGAGTTTGACCGGGTCGGATCACAGGTAAAAGATCTGATACAAAACACACTTCATGCGCTATGTGCACAGGTCGAAAGCGGGAGTAAGGGGAAGTTTAGCGAGAAGCTCGAGGAAAAGTTTCTCGAAGAAGTTGTAAAATACTTCCCTTACTATCATGATATAGGGGTCGCGCTACGAAGAAGATAGCAACATGTATACCTTTTTGTACGAGTTATGGCTGAGAATGTGAGCGCAAATGAATACTTTCACCAAGTATTTACTGATAACAAGGATGTATTTACAGAGTTTCTCCTGATAAATATTGACTATGCGAAAAACAAGAAGCAGCACAAGGCTGCTCTTGATAAGGCTGGTATGACAGTGAAAGCTGTTGTGAAGCAGGTACTGGAGGGCGATGTCCTAGGTGATGTTGGCAAGCAACAATTTATATGCGAAGTACTTAAATATTTCCCGTGGTACTATGACGTAGGAGCTCGTATTCCTTCTAAGTATTTACGTTTTAAGTCTTATCTTGCTCAGATAGAAGCAAGTATTGGGAGCACATTGTTTCAGCACTACTATGCTCTTGATCTGGATGATCAGGAATTTGATGTGTTGGAAGATGGAGAGCTGAGTTGTGGCTCTTTTGTCTCCCAGATTCTTCTGATGTCTCAGGTAATAGATAAGCCGTGCGCTTTAGCTTCCAGCACCATCAGACTTATGAAAAAGGCGGGTTGGTTAACTGTGGATATTGATCAGCGTGAAAAAGGAGACATACTTGTTTGGGAAAAACAGATTCAGGGAAATCAGGGGCTCAGGCTTCATATCGGATTTTATATGGGAGGAGAGCGCGCTATTAGCAATAGTACGTCCCGACGAGTTCCGGTAGAGCACAGCGATACGTATGATGATACCCGTGCGATTATTGAGGTTTTGCGCTACCCAAACTGGTAATAGATAGGACGATAGAAATTGCACATCTCTTCGTTGGCTACGTCACTCGCTCCTCGACGTAGAATCTACTACGCCTCCTTCGGCTCACTCCTTGCCGCCTTGAGTCGCACGAATTTCTATTATCCTATTGATGTAAAGTAGGATACTTAGTTATGGCCTTTTAATAGTGTCTGTAATTGAGCTACGATACTCTTTGGATCTTCCTGCGTAGCATCAATCCGTATCTCATGAGGAAGCAGATCTCTCGCAAGGATCTTTTTATTGATGTTCAAAGCTTCCTCAGTATCTCTATACCCACTCGATCTGCTTTCATCCAGTATGCGTGCTTTCAGTATCTCGTCATCTGAGATGGTAAGACAAAAGAGGATGTAGCTGGTGTCCTGGAAGACTTTGTCAAGTGCCAATACCCGTTTGTCTTCGAGGTCGGTAATGATGATGCAATCAAAGTCATGCTTGATATAGTTCTTCACGACCAGGGTAAGATTTTCAAAGGCCATTCCTTCTTCTTCGGTGTAGTTGATCTCTCCATGCATGGTATGTCTAAACTCTGGGATCCAACCGAACTCAAAGAGAGGAGTCTTCAACTCCTCTTGAAGCAACTTGGCGATGGTAGACTTTCCACTGCCAGGAGCACCGGCTATGAATATGATGTCTGGCATGATAGATAATTGATTACAATACTTATCTCACTTCAAATGGGAACATCATCCCTCCTGATAGATGTTCAGAGATATGGCAGTGAGCCATCCACTTGCCTGGATTGCTCATATCTACCAGGACTTCAACTGTCGCGCCTTTGGGTACCAATGCGGTATCTTTCCATACAAGATTGCCATTCTTGACCCCGTTTGTACCCAAGATGAGGAATCGCTGGCCATGGAAATGGATAGGGTGCTGCATAGGGTGCATAGACTTCGGGTCATTGTAGATCCTGATCTTCACCTGATCTCCAACGTTGAAGTTCCATTTGATATGATCATTTTCTTCTTTGGTCGTATCGTCAATTATCTTCCACTTTACGGAATCAGTCGTAGACATGGCATTCATCATTTGCATAGTGTCTTCCCATTCTATTGTGTCTTTATCACCAGAGACCATCGCTGAGTTATTCATCATACTTCCATTACCCATCATATGTTGTCCAGCCATACTCATGGTTAAGGTAATGCTTTTATCGGGGGCTTTATCAAATGCTCTGCGATATCTATCAATGTCAGTAACAACGTCCTTGTTGTCGCGAAGTATCTGGAACTCCTTTGTATAACTTTGATCTACTTTTTGGTCTGTGACATGAAAGGTCGCCAGGTGATAGGTGTTGAATGGATTCGTATTTTGCAGGGTATATGTTCCCGGGGTATCAAATAGAACTTCGACGATAGCTCGCTCCGATGGGCTCAAGACAATATGACTTTGCCATGTCTCGCGCTCATACTTTCCATTGTCTCCACCCACGAGTTTCATTTTTATCTGTGGGATCGAAAGGTTGTAAGGACGGGCGTTTGATGCATTGGTGATATAAAATCGGACAACCTCACCCACTTGAAAAGCCTGTTTGTAGTCAGTCACTCCATTTACAAACATGGTATTACCAAACTCGCCCATGAGGGCATAGTTGACCACTTTTGGGTTGAAACTATCTAGGCGGTTATTCTGTACAAAGATATCATTCAGTAGAAGCGGAACTTCTTTATGTACGCTTGACCAATATGCTTGGTCTTTTGGGACTACCCAATAGTTTCCATACAGCCCTCGGGATTGTGTGTAAGGCTCATGTATATGGGGGTGGTACCAAAACATTCCTACATCAGGGAATATGAGCTTATAGACATATGCCTGACCGGGGTCGATTGCTGGTTGTCCCATACCCACGACACCATCGTATCTGTCTTCGAGGCGGATACCGTGAGAGTGCAGGCTTGTGGGAATGTCGGTGTTATTCTTCAGATTCACTGTGATCTCAGCGCCCTGGGGTACTTTGAGTGTGGGACCGGGGATGCTATTGTTGTAAGCCAGCATGGTGTACACATTGCCGTTGATTTCTTGTTGAGTATAGCTAGCAGTCAGATCGTAGATATCTCCATCTTTGAGCTCTACTATCTCGCTTTGCTCCACTTTTGATACTGTGCTAGATAGTAAGTTACTGCCAGAGCTTGATCTGGTTTCAGGCATAGCGGTATTCTGGCTGCATCCAGCAAGTACTATCGTAATAGTGGCAAGAGCTGAAATGAGGGGGAGCATGATCGGTCTCATATATATAGTGTTACTGGGTCTAGATGTATGTGTTCTCAAAATGGATTCCAGCTCCACTCATAATTCTCAACCGAGGCGAGAAGTACGTTGAAGAGTGTGAAGCTTACGAGTGCGAGATAAAGATCTGCTGCGATGCCTAAGGCCAATCCCAGTCCCATGAAGACAAGGATAAATCCGTCATACATGGGGTTACGAAGAAATCGATATATGGATGTCACGACTCTTATTGCTTTCTCGGGTAAAAAGAAGCGAAGTCCCATTGCTTGGTCATGTCCCAGAGCAAGTCTAGCTTGCACCACAAAGATGATTCCAGTTATGACACTGATAATCCCAAGTATTTGTAGCCAGGGGGGAGTTGTTATGGTGTGCGGAAGATACCACTGGATAACGATTGCCCAACCCCAAAGTATAATCCAAAATATCCCGTTGCACACAAGGTGCATATACCAGAGCCTTTCTCTTCTTTGATACGGGTAGGACTGGTGATTACGTGCAAATAGCAGAGCACATGCATGGCTGATGGTTACAAATATCGCACATAGAGTTATTGCAATAATATCATTCATAACAAGTGGAACATATCGAGGTAGGTGCTACTTCGCGTTCTTCATCATTTGTTTCATATTTCCATCTACCCGATCCATCTTTTCATCCATGGTTTTCATCATACGTAGCATTTGCTGACTAGACCCATCTTCTAGGGATGTACTACGTTGTTTTCCATGCATGGCGTACATAAATTGACCTGCAGCTTGAATTGTCAGGAAACTTCCCAGGAGTCCTACGATGATCATACCGATGATCACGCCGAGGAGCTGTTGTTTCTTGAGGTTCTTCATGAGCCATATCACGAGCATGATGCCACCAGCTAGAGCAAGAAACATACCAATCATATGTATCGATACAAGAAACATGTTTGGATCTGCACTGGTGTTGTAAACCGATGAGTACATCATGTTTGGGTACATAAGCAGAGGGTGTTAGATGAATGATATATGTAAGTAAGTATGCATCAGTTGAAGTTAATCGTAAAGTTGTACATACCCATACTGCAGAGGCCTTGGATGGAGGTGCCACTTTTTTGTGCAGGAATCTCTATCTCTGTTTCTCCAGAAGAGGGAAGATGCTTGCTGTAATTGATAGCAGGGATGCGCAGAGCAGATGAGCAGTCAAATGTACTATCGGTCTTCATCTTGAGCACAAGCGGCATATTCGCTTTTGCTTGTATGTCTTTAGGATAGTAGCCACCTTTAGCTTCCATGGTGATAACTTGTTTTCCGTCTACTAGGGTTTGGGACGATACATTACTAGAAGATGCTCCTCCCGTTGTGCGTAGGAGGACGACCACACCTATGACGAGGATCAAAGTTGCAATGATTGCGGGGATAGTCTGTTTCATAGTGATTATAATCTAATGAATTGAGGTAGTATTCCGACTGCGGCAAGGCTGCTGAGGAGAGTATACAGCGCAAAGAGGATTACGATCAAGCCTGCAGTCTTGAGGAGTGCTCCTTTGTGTTTGCTGTCATGTATGGCATGAGTTCCAAAGCTTATCAGTGCCAGAACGGGTAATGTGCCAAGAGCAAAGAAGAGCATGGTGAGTCCTCCGGTAAGGTATGATTTTGTCGTGAGTGTAAAGATCTGCATTGATTGCGTGAACCCACAGGGAAGGAAAAATGTTACTGCACCGGCCAGTATGGGTATCAGTATAGGACTCTTTTCATCTGAGATGAGGTTTTTGGGAGAAAAGAATGCAGGCAGTGTGATGGTCAGAGATTTGGTCGCCTGGAATACATCAAGAAGGTTGATTCCCAGCATAAGCATCACGAGGCCAATGATGAGCCCTAGGATAAATGTTGCTGTAGCATTTAGCGTGAATGCTGTTCCTATCAAGCCTATGAAACCGCCTAGGATGAAAAATGAAACGAGGCGACTCAGGTGAAACAGCATGTGTGGTCGCACAGCCCCTGATGTCTTGGCATACGCCGCAGATATACTGAGCAGTAGCCCGCCGACGGTCACGATGCAGGTAGAGAGGGACGCTATGATACCGATCGCAAATGCTGTGCCAAAGTTCACGTTACCTGTGTTCACGACATTGATAATGCCGAGCTTCTGAAGGAGGATAAACACAAAGAGAAAAGCGAGAGCTGCTGGCACTGCAATGGCAAACTCATACCATGCTATGGGTTTCTTTTCTGGGGTAAGAGATAGTGTATATCCATGTTCTGAGATCATGTGCGTGAGCTCATTGGCAATATCTGCAAGTTCTTTGGTGCCAAAGTCACCGCACACCTCGACGGTGCGTGTGCGCAAGCTTGATTTCGCAGAGGAAACTGAGGGGTGCTCTACGAGGGTCGTCTCGGTCATCGCTACACATGAGGTGCAGTGCATGCCGTGGATGTGGAAGATGTATTCTTTCATATGTTACTTTCTGCGATTATTATGGTGATTTCCATGTATAAAGACATGCATTGCCAAGCAGCCAAGCAGGAATGAAAAGGGTAGGTAGGGAGCAAGATGTTGACCATGGTCGATCACTAAGTAGATCCCTACAACGAATAATAGGCCTACCAGGACTGCTCGAAGCCAATAGTGACGATTATCGCGATTCATAAAGCGTTGATATGTTATGGTGTACCGCCTAGCTTCTTGTTCCATATACTGATACCATTTGGCATCTCACCTACAGGTATGCGAGTTACTTCTTTGTTTGTCTGAGTGTCGATGATGGAGACATCATTGCTGAGGAGATTGGTGATGTACACATAGGAACCTGCCTTGTCTACTACGACACCATGTGGCGCACTTCCTACGTTGATGGTTTGATCTACCCTCTTTGTATCGGCATCGATTCTATATACGTTGTTGCTTGTTGGCTGATCGAAGTAATATCCTTGATCCGCCACATATAGGTACTTGGAGTCAGGGGTCGGGTAGAGCTGTACGGGCCCTTTGGCATCGGAAGGGAGATCTATATAGCCTTGCTTATTGGTTTGGGTGTTGGTCCATGCTACTTTCTTTGTTTCATATACAGAAGCAAAAACGTATTGCCCATTTGGCGTTACTGCTGTCTGGATGGCAGAGCCTGACAATGGTAGGTAGGTGATCTTGTTGGTTTGCAGATCGATCGATGCCATAGACTTCTTGCCTATCAGTGCTACCCATAGTTGGTCACCCTTTGGGGTCAGGCGTACGCCATGAGGTTGGCTAGTATCTCCTAGGTCAAATATCGAGCGTATTGTTTTTTCTTTGAGGTTAACGCCATAGACTTTTCCTTTTTCCTGTGCCGTGACATACATCATCTTGCTTGTTGTATCAAATACTACGTGGGCAAGGTGACTGTCTATGCCTGTAGGGATAGAGGCGGTGATCGTATCAGTCAAAGGATCAATAAGTACAATCTTGTCTTGGAAGGTATCTCGAATGTCTTCCAGGCTGCTTCCTGAGCTGTTTCCCATGGTTCCGCGCATGACATTTGCGGTTACTGCGACGTAAGCTCCATCTGGTGAGACCTGTATGTTGTGTGCAGAATAGCCTATAAACCTTGCATCTATCACCTCAGAAAGATCTATGGACTTGATAACTTTTCTTGTACTGGTGTTAATCACTGAAACACTGCCTTCACCTTCGAGCGCGATGTATGCCTTTTCTTGTATCTCTCTTCCTGAGGTTCCAGTTTTTTGTAGTAACAACCAAGCGCTGATCGCTATAGGGGATAGCGCCAGGAGTACAAACGATATGAGTGTAAGCTTTTTCATAGATTGATATATGGGTGAGAGATAACTACAGTCTTTTTGCTTTGATACGCAGTGAGTTTGCCACGACGGATACACTTGATAGTGCCATGGCTAGACCAGCAAACACAGGGTTTAGTAGCAATCCAAAGAGTGGGTACAGTGCTCCTCCAGCGAGGGGTATACCTATGATGTTGTAAATAAATGCCCAGAAGAGATTTTGCTTGATGCCACGCATGGTCAGTTTTGAAAGCCGGATTGCTTTAGCGAGTTTCGATATGTCACCGTGCAGCAGAGTGATGCCGGCAGTCTCGATAGCGACGTCGGTCCCAGTACTCATAGCGATACCGATATCAGCTTGCGCAAGTGCCGGTGCATCATTTACCCCATCGCCCGCCATGGCCACAATGTGCTTTTGCTTTTGTAGTTCATGGATCTTGCCCCTCTTGTCCTGCGGTAGTACTTCTGCAATCACTTCGTCGATACCTACCTGATCTGCTATGTATCGTGCCGTATTTCTATTGTCTCCCGTCAGCATCACTACCTTGATACCGAGCTTGTGGAGTTGCGTTATAGCATCTTTCGCCTCGGGTTTGACTTGATCTGCTACCAATACAATTCCCAAGATATCTGTTTTTGTAGCAAGTATGATAGGAGTCCTGCCTTGTTTGGTTTCTTTTTCTATGAGTTTCTTATCAACCGTAAGCCCTAGATTATGTATCAAGGTGCTGTTGCCGGCATAGTACTCTTTACCTTTGATCGTGCCTGTTACACCCTCTCCTTGTATGATCTCAAATGTTTGCGGTGACTGGATAGAGAGATTATGTTCTTTGGCGTACGACGTAATTGCAGTGGCAATCGGATGTTCAGATCTTGATTCTAGTGAAGCAAGGATGGTGATGATTTCATCTTCAGTCAGGGGGCTGGTGACATGCACTGCTGCCAACTCTGGCTTGCCTTTGGTTATCGTGCCAGTCTTGTCGACTACGACGACCGTTGTTTTGTGGAGCTTCTCAAGTGTTGCTGCATCTTTTACGAGGATCCCTTCTCTCGCGCCTTTACCAACGCCCACGATGATGGCAGTCGGTGTCGCAAGACCTAGTGCGCAAGGGCACGCGATGATGAGGACGCTTACAAAAGAGACTAGACCGTACGAGAGTGCTTGAGAAAACCCGAATGCTGGTGTTCCCGCTAAGAGCCATACGTCCAGTGCTATAAACGAAATAACAAGCACGATAGGCACGAATACCCCGGAGATCTTGTCAGCAAGTCCTTGTATGGGTGCCTTGCTGCCTTGTGCTTCGGTGACCATGTTGATGATATGTGCCAAGAGTGTTTCTGATCCTACTTTTGTCGCTCGGAAGGTAAACGTTCCTGTGGTGTTTATGGTTCCTGCTACTACCGTGGCACCGGATTCTTTTTTTACTGGAATAGGCTCACCGCTGATCATTGCTTCGTCCACATACGAAGACCCTTCGGTGACTTCTCCATCTACAGGAAGCTTTGATCCAGGCTTTACGATGATCAGGTCACCATGTACGACATCTTGTATAGGGATTTCGGTTTCCTTGCCGTCGCGTATCACGAGTGCTGTTTTTGCTTGTAGGGTAAGTAGCTGTTCGATGGCGTCGCCTGTCTTGACCTTTGAACGAGCTTCGAGAAACTTTCCAAGAGTGATAAATGCAATGACGATGATGGTCACATCATAGTAGGTCTGGCTTACATTGAGGTAAGGTCGTAGGGGACTCTCTAGAGCTGTTACGATAAAGCTGTATAGAAAGGCTGTGACGGTACCTATGCCGATGAGGGTGTCCATATCCGCGTTACCGTGGCGGAGGAAGCGCCATATTCCCAGAAGATATGGCCTTCCCACAACAAATAACATGTAAGCTGCTATAATTGGGAGCAAGTGATGGAAGAACTCATGCCATATGTAGGGCATCTGGTTTATCACCTTGAGTTCTGTGAGTACATCCCAGCCCATAACAAATACACTTATCAGGGCAAGTGGTATGGAGGACATAACTTTATTTCCCAGTTCTTGTACCTCTTTGAGCTTTTCTTCCTTTGACTGCTTGAGCCCGAGGTGTGCTGCATGTTCGTTTTCGGACATGCCCATTTCTTTGGCCGTAGGGATGATCAGGCTGTATCCGAGTGGCTCTATGATCTTGGATAAGTGGTGAGGGGTAGTTGTCTCATCAAACACTACTTTTGCAGTCTCGGTGCCGTAATTGACCGATGCGTCCGTTACACCGGGTTGTTTCTTGAGCGTCTTCTCGATGGTGTGGGCACATGAGGCACAGTGCATGCCCTTGATGGGAAAGGTTTGAGGTGTGTTCATAATAGAATCTGTATGTCATTGCGAGCTACTGCGCGGCAATCCAGGAAGCTTGATTATAAGACTTAACTACTGGATTGCTTCGGGTACTCGCAATGACAGAAATAATATTCTTTCTTTTCT
>CAYGIM010000021.1:0-10023 GCA_964349895.1 uncultured Candidatus Peribacteria bacterium
GTTATGTCATCCAGCCTTCGCTGAGCTTCGGCGGACACGTTGCGAGGAGTATTCGACGTGGTCGTTCGAGATCCTGATGGGTCCTCAGACCCTTGAAGGGCATCCAGTCTTATCTTAAGTACTAGCCTTACTAGACAGCCTACGCAATGAGTTTGTTTGATCTAGCCACACCCGCCATCTTACTAGCATAGCTAGAATCCGTAGCATATCCTGCATTTTTTACATCTTGAGCAAGCTGTGTAAAGTTCTTATGGGTTTGGTACTTTTCAAACGCCCCTTTGTATCGGCTGTTTGTAAGAAGCTTAATCTGATAAGAAAAACATTCCGTGAGTGACTTGTACTTCCTAAATGCTGCATTCTCTGTCACATTACGCCCCCCTACCTCTTCTTGCGTATTCAATGATATCTTCTCACCTGTCCAATCAGAAAAGGCTTTCACACCGAAAAGGTTGTTCCCATCAATAGCAAGCTTACTAGGAGGAAATCCACCTTCATGTAAAGCCTGAGTTACCAGCCACTCCCAGGGCACGATAGTTCCTTCTGCCGCTTTCTTGGCCGTAGTAGTAAGTTTTTCTACGTATTTCTTTTTGTCTTCTATATCCTCCTTAGAAAGCTCAGCGGAACCGCTATCAGATTTATCTCCCCAACCAAACAAAGCTTTTAGTTTCTCCCACGCCTCTTGTCCTAGCATTGTAGAAGCAAGTGAATCAACAAACTTGCCGAGTTCTGTACGGGTATCTTTCACGGCATCTTTTTTCTCTTGCTGCTCTTTCTCTTTCTCAGCTGCTGCGGTTGTCTTATCTGGAGCCGCTTTTGGGCTTTCAGTCTTTGGTGCCATAACCAATAGTTAAATAATCACTGAGGTAATCATATCATATTTGAGCCATGTATTGCCAATACTGTATACTCATTGCCTTGAAGCATACGAGATAGCCCCTATAATCAAAGATATCATAGAATTATGCCACAAAAAGACACATGGGAACGAGAGTATAGCGATCCACAGCTCCTAAGCCTAGGGGAAGAGCCTAGATCTGACCTCAAGCAATACATGAAGTTCCTACGAAGAAAAGAGAGCGTAGAGCAGACAGGTTTAAATATCCTTGAGCTCGGCTCTGGGACGGGCAGGAACTGCCTATATCTCGCCGAGATGGGAAATCATGTCGTGGGCATGGATATATCTGCTACAGCTCTGAATATAGCGAAAAGGAGAGCGAAAGATACGGAAGTGATAGTTGATTATCTCTTAGCGGACATAGGCGCGCCATACGCCTTTGATGATGGGTACTTTGATCTGATCATTGATATCATGTCATCGAACTCCCTATCAGAAGCTGAGCGAGCTATATATATGAAAGAAACTCATCGCGTGCTGAAAAAAGGAGGGCACTTCTTTGTGCGCACTTTGTGCAAAGATGGGGATAAGAATGCAAAGAACATGCTTAAGCTACACCCAGGAAAAGAGTATGACACGTATATAAACAAAGATATGAATCTCACAGAGCGCGTCTTTTCTCGTGATGACTTTGTAGATATGTACTCCAAGTACTTCGAAGTACAGGAGCTCACCAAAAAGACCAACTATGCATCTTTCAAAGGACAGTCATACAAGCGCAACTACTGGCTTGCATATATGAAAAGAACCTAACAAGTGGTCATTATACTAGTTAGTATGTCCAGGATGACGAAGCGTTATTTTTGACCCAGGCGTCAAATTATGTAACTTCATGTACATTCCAAAGTTACGGACATTCTTTAACTTTATAGGCGACTCTTGCCCTTTAACGTACAGCTTTGCATCTAATCCTTTTCCTTCTAAGCGCTCTGTGACATATGATACTCCATTAATCTCTACTTCCAATTCCCGTACCTGCGGCAATAAATAAGCAATCGTATCAATAGCATTCTTCTTTTGTCTTAAGACATCATTCTCTTGCTGTGCTGAATGTATTAAGCTTTGAACTTCAACATCCTGAACGTGGGGAACCAGTAGCCCCGCCCCCACCATAGACCCAATGCCAAATAACTTTACCACATGGCCTTTTATCTTTGACATTACGCCTTTTGAAGCCTTGTTGCTATTACGCTCTTTACTACCATCAATTTCATGTGGCTTGTTCGGTCGTTTTTTATCTTCAATTCCCATAATTGTTTTGTTATATGTACTGGCTAAATTCTAGCATAAATAATGCTAGAATTGCCAACACATACAACAATCACTTACTAATTCTTAGATAACAACTTCAAATCCGCCAAGAACATCTCTACATGTTCCTGTTTCGTAGCCCATGAGGTCACGAGGCGGATAGAGGAATGATCAGTATCAACCTTTGACCATACATAAAAGCTATAGTCAGCCTGAAGTATGCTGATCACCTTGTCAGGAAGTATCGGAAAGATCTGATTGGTAGGAGAATCCGTAAGAAATCTAAATCCTAGACCAGCAATCCCCTCAGATAACTTCTGAGCCATCGCGTTTGCCTGCCTCGCAAGCTCCAAGTAGAGGCCATCAGTAAACAATGTCTTAAACTGGAGGCCAAAGAGCCTTCCCTTAGCAAGCAATGCTCCCCTCTGCTTCATATGTCTCCTGAAGTGGGGCTGAAGCTCTGGATTGCAGATAATGATAGCCTCCCCTATCAGGGCTCCGTTTTTGGTACCACCTATATAAAACATATCAGTCAGCTCTGCTATATCATCAAGCGTTACGTCATTAGCTTCCGAAGCTAGAGCCGAAGGCAATCTTGCACCATCTACATACAGATAAAGGTCGTGTTCTTTGGCATATGATGAAAGCGTCTGGATCTCCGACTTGCTATACACCGTACCAAGCTCTGTAGGCTGAGAGATAAAGATAGCCTTGGTCTTTACCATGTGCTCATCTGATGCGTGCAGAGAGATTACCGGATCTATATCCTCTACCGTGAGCTTTCCTCCACTACAATCCACCGTATGTATCTTGTGCCCAGTTGCCTCGATAGCTCCGGCTTCATGGATTGCTATATGTCCTGTTGCTGCGGCTATCACTGACTCGTATGACTCAAGCATGGAGGCCAGAGCAATCATGTTTGCTTGCGTACCACCAGAGACAAAATGCACATCGACATCTTGTCGACCACAAGCATTTCTTATAAGAGCTTGGGCTTCCATACTAAACCGATCTTCACCGTATCCGGTCTCTTGAGAATCATTATTCTGTGTAAGTGCCTCCAAAATCTTTGGATGTGTACCTTCTGAGTAGTCATTACAAAAAGAGTATTTCATAGAGTATATTCATTAAAATAAGCGTTGTCGCTCATACGTTAATATTTTCCAAAAACAAATCACAGCGCTTAGTGATCGTTGTGATCCATATAGCTGCCCCGTCTCCTATGTCCCTTGGAACAGGTGTAAAAAAGTCGCTTCATATCAGTGAATATATGAGTATTTTCAAGAGAATACAACATGAAATTTGCAAAATGCTGAGCATTTGCTAACATGTCTCTTGTTCTTTTGGGGCATGTAGCTCAGTTGGTTAGAGCGCGTCACTGATAATGACGAGGCCAGAGGTTCAAGTCCTCTCCTGCCCACCATAAACTACTCGTTACACTCGAGTTTATGGCACGCCAGTTAGACATGTTCAGAAAGCTGGATACATTTCATGTTGTCCCAAGTAGTTTATGCTATGTACCTGAGCTATGTATTCATCGTGAATGGTTCATAGCCCTCCATAATATCGTTCGGGTACATGGCACGCCAATTAGACATTCTTTCTTCTCGTACATCATGCCACACCGAGTGGTCCATGCAGTGTACCTGAGGAGTATTCGACGAATGGTTCACTGCCATAGTCACTAAGTTCTAGTAACTAGTCCATATACAGTGTCTAGTATTTTGCATGCTTCGTTATATGTACTCAAGGTGGTATAGATTAGCTTGAGCTTATTTATACTGAGAGCTCTTGCACGTGAGGAGGGCTATGGTTAAATAGAAAATAGATGTATTAATCCCATTGTTATGAGAAAAGACTATCTTTCCTATGTATTAACCTCAGTAAGCACAGCATTATTGCTCATGTTTAGTATGTCATATAGTGCAGATGTATTGGCAGACACCTCAACGGGCTCCAGAATAACAGACTTACATAGCAGTATCGAGGATGGAGATATGTATCTTCTGTGGACACCTCTCTCTACAGAAATCCAAACCTATGACATACGCATGGTACATGGTACAACAGACGCAGCAACAATGACTACACTCTGGGCCACTCTTGAGTGCAACAAGAGTTTTCGCTCAACAACTCCGTGTGATGCAGGGACATCCGCAAGCAATAAAGTCCGCGTCGTAAAAACACCATACGATACGATGACATTTGGCCTCCGTGTGAAGGATTCACAAGGAAACCTAGGAAACGTAAGTAATCCCCACACCGTTCCAAAGTCAAACCTCTTTTCATTTGAGTCAAAAGTCACCGATCTCTCATTTGCTCTCAAGGGTGGTAACCAAGAGCTAAGCTGGATGCCTACAAGAAGTGGGGTAGATACCTATTACATCCGCATGTATCAAGGAGAGACAAACGAAACATTTATCCAACCTATCTGGGGTGGACTTGATACCATCATCTGCGGACAGAGGTTTTGTAACTTCCGACTTACCGATCCAGTTACCTTTGTGAAAGACGTAACAAAAAAAGAATCCCTCAATCCCCATATTGAGGCATCAGACTTTGGTACATCTGAAAAGCTCACTATCGTGGTGACGTACAAAACCACAACCGGCAACATCTCACAACCAGCCGTTATTACGATCAGCAAGTCTGCTCTTACTCCAAGTACCACACCCCCCGCATCTTCTACTGGTTCTGTGGTAACACAGACAGGATCTACATTAATAGATGGGAATATCAGACTCGTTTCTCATGCGCTTGGTATTCGTTTCTCATGGACACCGAAAGCAAGCACTATTACAGGATATGAGATCCGATATGCATATGGCCAACTTGCAAATGACACATTCTTTGCAAACTGGGATGCCTATAAAACAGCTGCCATCAACACCAACCACCCAAAGACATCGATAAAGATGTTGGGAGGAACACGTGATGTAGCATATGTCAGAGTGCCAAGTGGATTCTATGCAAGCCAAGACCCATCGACTATCACCTTCGGTATCATGGCTACGATGAGTGACGGCACTAAAAAACCCCTTGCTCCTGCAGTATATCTAGACCGCCTCAAGTTGTTCTTAGATCGTCCAGCACTCGGCATTACTGATCCTCTCGACAACCCCATCGGTCCAAAGGCTATCCGTGTAGCAGAGGGAGAGGTAACTCTCAGCTGGCCCGAGATCCCCAATGCGAGCACATACATCATATACTATGGTACACAGCCTCTTCAGTCGGGCTCTGGTTCAATCCTCCTCTGGCAAGTAGATGGGGCAACGACAGCTACGATACCCGGACTCAAAAACTTTACCCCCTATTACTTTGCGATCACTGCTATAGATGCTCAAGGCATAGAGAGTCGATACTTCAGTCCGCAAATACGAGTCGTACCTCGAGCAACACGGCTCGTGGATTCTATTCAAAAGATCTACAACGATACACTCGACTCTGACTGGTTTGCTACCTATGTAAAAATGCTCTATGAGCGAAAAGCCATCAACGAGGATGATAGTAAGAAGTCGTATCGCCCTGCTGACCCTATCAATAGAGCCGAGCTCGTAAAGCTTTTAGTAAAGACTATTGGTGTAGATGTAAGTAAGATCTCTGTTTCGAGCAACAAGATATTCTGCGATGTCAGCCCGAACCACTGGTTTGCTCCATACGTATCATATCTCTACTCCAAGAGCTGGATTGAGGGATACAAAGAAGGTAACTGTTCTCTCAAGAGAGTGTTTGGACCTGATCGCTATATCACGCGTGCTGAGGTCGTCAAACTCATATTCTTCAACTTTACTCCTAAGTCAAAGAAGGCAGACCGTACAACCGTGCCCTTTAGTGATGTGACAAAAGATGATTGGTTCTATCAGTATGTAGAATTTGCATATCAGTATGGCATCATAGATGGGTTTACAGACAACACCTTCCGCCCATATGATCAAATCACCCGAGCAGAAGCAGCAAAACTTCTCGCCCGCCTGATATCTCAAGAAGAGACCAACGAGGAAAAGTAATTACGCATATCAAATACCCCGGTAGTCTCGCACTATCGGGGTATTTGACGGATATTGGCTATGATACAACGCTACCTTACGCAATCCATACAGTGTGGCATATACCTGGGACTCCTGATCGTACCCTTGATATTCTTTCAAGGAATGAGTAGTGCATTTGAGCTCCCCAAACACCTCTTCTTCGCGATACTCACCTACATCCTAACGGCCCTTACCCTCGTTCTCATAGTTCTACGCGGATCTTCCTATACTCTCGGATTGTTAAAACATAAAGCCGTGCTTACTTCTTGTCTCATTATTATATGTGCGTCTTTTGTTTCTACGGTCTTCTCTTTAGCTCCGCTACAAAGCTTCTTTGGGAGTTTGATGCGCTTAGGAGGTCTCATGAGCTTTGGCATTTATGCACTCTTTGCCTTGTGCATCATTGAGTCATTTGGGGAAGAGCAGGAACCGACTAAGCATATACATCTGATCAGCATCCCACTTGTTCTCGTATCGATCTACGCGCTGGTCCAGGCTATCGGATGGGATCCTTTTATGTGGAACACAGAGCTGTATGAAGGTCGAGTATTTAGTACGCTTGGTCACCCCAACATCCTCGGTGAGTGGCTTCTCCTCCTTCTACCTATATGTCTGATATCGGCACAACACCGCAAGACTATTTCTACAAAGATCCTTATGTGGGCGCCTGTACTGCTAGGTCTTATCACGTTGATTCTCACGCAAAACAGAGCCTCGATCATCATAGCCTTCCTAACCTTCTTGGTACTCTTCAAAAAAGAGATGGTTACAAAGATACTATCACATAAACTTTTTTTTATCCTAGGTGGTATAGCTGCGATCCTTGGTCTGGTGATGATAGGTCATGAAGAAGGAAGCGATCCCATATTCCGATCATTCCTCGCCAGAACACACCTCTGGACGGCGACCATCAGCTGGCTCATACATCACCCCTACCATCTTGCTATAGGTATAGGATTTGATCAGTTCACAACACTGTTTGGGCAAGCAGTATCTCCTAGTATCTATCTTTTTGAGTCACTCGTAACCCGAGCAGATCACGCTCACAATAGCCTTCTGGATATTCTATATCAAGGGGGGCTACTTCTTTTCATACCTATCATTGGTGCAATGATAATGTGGTCTCGATGGGTATGGGGGTATATAACATCAACGCTATCCCTAGAAGTACTCGGTCTCTTTCTTGGGCTCATCGCACTTTTTCTTTCTCATCAGTTTAGCTTTCCGACCATCGTACATTATGTGTATGGGGTCTTCTTTGTAATCATCATAGCTCTATCAATCCATAAGCAGAGATCACCAGTACGTGTACCACGTATAGGTCTTACATCTATTTCTATTATAGCTCTCATCGTAATAGGACTGGGCCTCACCTTCTCGGTACGTTTGCTAACAACTGATCTGACGATAGCAAGTAGCACTACGTCGTTTGAGCAAAAAGTTACTGCGTGGAACAACTTTCCGTATTACACCCATCAACTGTTTGTAGCTTTCGCAGGAAACACATCTACCCAAGACGGGCGATTGATATCAATGGCCCTAGATACTGCAATACACGTACAGCCATTTGAGTCAAAACTCTACCTCCTCAAAGCAAGCTTCGCCGACACTATGACCGAAAAGATTCAGCTAATGGAAAAAAGTCTCCTCCTCGCCCCATACGATATAGAAAGTACATTTGATCTAAGTCAGATCCTCCATAGCAATGGATACTACAAGAAAAGCCAAGAGGTAGCAGCTAATGGCATATCATACCTACCCCCGCTTATCCTCAAACCCAGCAATATCTTATCCCTTCAAGAACAAGATAAAAAAAGGATCTACTTCAAAGAAACTCCCTATCTATTCCCATTACTCAATATAGCGGCACGAAACAGCATTATTCTAGGAAAATCCCAGGAAGCGAAACATGTTCTTGACACCCTACCCAAAAGCACTGAATCACTCAAGAGCTTTGCTCTCTACTTCGAGTCCATAGACCAAAAAGAAGAAGCCAAGACCTATATTCACGAAGCTTTGACGCTAGAGCCTTCCAATACCGAAGCCATTTTGATACAAAAGCGCTTAGAGTCTCCTCACAAATAACGCCCTCAACTCGACAAAAATAGGCCGGATTATTGCAAATACAGGGCAAGGAACTAGAATATAAGCATACATTTTGCCTATAAATATCAGGTTTTCATATGAATCAATGGCTCGCTAAAAACACCAAAGTCCTTCTCGCTGGAGTAGTATTGATTTTGATCGTCGGCTATCTGGGTGTCAGTGGTAGGTGGTTTATGTCGTCGCTTTTTTCTAGACTCGATGTCGATGCAGTACAAGGATCACAGTTTATCGGCGCACTCGGGACGCCGGAGAAAAGTCAGTACAAGTGGACGGATATCAACGGAACAAGTACTACCGGTATTAGTTTCTATAGCCCAGAGGCTAGGACGCGTTACTGGATCCTGGGCTGGTCTATGGAGGCAACGAAAGATCGCAGCGAGTACTATGATAGTGTTGTCGGCTACATCCGCGATGGATACATCGACGAGTCGATCAAAAAGATAGAAGAGTTCAAAGCGAAGCAACTTGATAGCAAAACTGAAAATGCTAAGTCCGTCTTATATGGAGAAAACCCTTATATAAAAGATATCTACGTATATCTTGGTCGTCTCTACTTCGTATCAGGTAACAAGACCAAAGCTCTTGAGCTGCTTGCTCAAGCCGAAGAAACTCCGGCAAAGCTCAGTACCCTCGGTCTAATCTTTTCAGCAGGAACCCAGAAAGATCTCAAAGGCGCCTACTTGTCGTTTAAAAAAGCTCTTGGACTCCAGAAAAACAACCCTATCTTGATCATGAATTTCGTCGAGATCAAGTACGAACTCGCCAAGAAAGAGCTTGAGAATCTTCATACCTCACTCGCATCTGGTGTACTCGAGTTCTCTTTTCACAACCTTCCCTACTCCACTGATACACAAGGAACCTACTTCGATAGCGACCTTCCTGATGTATTTATGCCCCTCAACGAAACAGACACAGCTCACATGAAGGAGATTCTGACCGCATACGTGACAACGCTGATAGACTTTGAAGATACTCTCACAGATACAGCAAAGCAAAATGCATATACCCTCTTTATGAAGTCCAGCGGAGACAAGCTGGCAGTAGAAGGCCTCAAGGCTGAGAAGCTCGCTAAGAATGACGTAGCTATCATCTTCTACAATACAGCGAGTGATCTTGGTATCCGCAGTATAGAGAAAAAGACACTCCGCGACCGTATCGAGGCACTTGGAGGAACACCTGGATCCACATCTGCAACAGGTGCAACAACATCAGGCGCTCTCCTTCCTCAATAAGCAATGCACACCTATATTGGCATATTTGGTATTCTCATTGGTTTTACCACGATCAAATTTGCCTACTCTCTCTATCAACAACTCGGCAAGTGGCAGTGGGCAGAAAACACCTTTGAACAAGGTACTACCTTTGCCATTCAGCTCATAGGCCTGGCTATCGTCGTCTTTTCTTTCCTGATCCTGACCAATACTCACGCGATTATCCTCGAGACAATCCTCAGTCCTTTCGTCCCCAAGCCACATTAATGCCCCTTGATCTCAAGGATAATGTATGAATAATGAGTTGCATATGGCACGAATAGCCATGTGTAATTCCCTATTACCTTGATCCAGATATGACAGAACGAACACTTGTATTGGTAAAACCTGATGGTGTAATGCGTGGGCTCACAGGCGAGATTATTGGAAGATTCGAGCGCGTTGGGTTGAAGCTTATTGCTATCAAAATGATTCACCCTATCAAAGAAGACACAGCAAAACATTATGTAGAGGATGAAGAATGGTATAAGCG
>CAYGIM010000022.1:0-598 GCA_964349895.1 uncultured Candidatus Peribacteria bacterium
CTGTAGCCCTAGGCCTCGGCCGACTTGGCAACTTCCTCAATGGTGAGCTCTATGGAAAAGCTACAGACCTTCCTTGGTGCATGTACTTTGCAAGCGGCGGTAGTGTCTGCCGCCACCCATCACAGCTCTATGCGATCTTGCTGGAGGGAATCATCTTGTTTGCCATCATGCTCATTGCATCACGCAAAGAAAAACAAGCTGGGGTTCTCAGTGGGATATTTGGCATCGGCTATGGTGTCGCTCGTATCATCACCGAGTCTACTCGCGAGATCGAGCCAAATACACCGACATTCTTTGGATTCCTCACTATCAGCCATGTGTTCTCCCTAATCCTTATAGCTGCTGGAATCTATCTAGTTACAAGACGCGGTAAGCAGTCTGTATCATCTCAAGCAGCACACTAGGCAACCCCTCCCTATTTTCTTCCGTAACTTCTATTACAACAGCTTTGGGATCTTGCTTATACTTCTCTGCCCACTCATCGCCATGTCGGATCGTAGCCAGTGTCATGGTTTGGGTCTCAAACAGTTTATCCACAGCACTCGGAAAGTTTGGTGACAACATCTGCATCCGACCGATCTCGTCCAGTACAAAAAGT
>CAYGIM010000022.1:608-9984 GCA_964349895.1 uncultured Candidatus Peribacteria bacterium
CTCCATAGCATGTGAGACCGAGTCCGTGAATATATCGTCTACCGCGGCTATATCAACCCGGTAATCGCCGATGAGATGGTCTGAATCGATAAGTTGTTTGTGCGCAATGAGTTTCGTCTCACCTTCCGAGGTAGACGCTTCGAAACCAACACGGAGACCTTCTTCGTTTCTTAGTTCATTTGATAGAACCCAAAAGCAATCATCTTTGTAGAGTTTCAAGAACTCCTTGAGGATAGTCGTTTTACCGAGACCAGGAAGGCCGGTGAGAAGGATTATCATATGGAAGATTAATTACTATTTTGATTTCATCTCCAACTCCGATAGAAGTTGTCCCACAAGCTGTGCTCGGTCTATAGAGATAAAAGGATCTCCATTGGTTTCAACCAAGAACTCTCGAAGAACAGTTTTATAAATGCTCATTCTATCACCCTCAATCTTTGTTGTTACTTCACGAAGCTTTTTGGATAGTGAATATTCATTATCCAATGTGTTCCATTCTTCTTCTGTTGAGACTTTAAGCAACCTCTCTTTTATCTGCTGATCCTCAAAAGTTGATCCTATTCTCGTTAAAACACGAATTCTCCCATCCTGGCTATTTGCCTTGAAAAAGTATTTCAAAGCACGATATTGAGACCCAGAAGATAGCTCGTAAAACCTAGCCAAAACCTCATATACTTCATGGAGGAATCTAGCTGTCTCGGCACGTAGCCGAATATCTTCACCTACACGAGGGAGGTCATGGAGAATGTTACTTTCTAGATTATCCAAATCATCATTACTTAGTTGCTCTTCCATTGTATCCACAATCTCTTTTATCCACTGCCTATGCATGTTTCCAGATATTCTCTCTGCCATTACCAAAAGCTGTTCTTCTCCCATCTTCTTTAGATCATAAATTGGATTACTCAAAGCCCATGAAGTAGATGGGTCCGCAATAGTAATTCGTCCGATCTCTTGAAGTGCTGAAGTTAGTAGCTTCTTTCTTTCCTGTGAAGAAAGAAGAGATTCCTCATCATCTCTGATATCCGAAAAATTGAGTCCCATATGAATACTGCATAAAAGATAGATTCAAGTTCTTCTCTTTTTATTTTCTGGATCCCCGCCTTCACTCTGAGAGTTATGGCGGGCAAAGCCGAATCAACGGTCACAGTAGTTATTTCAAAATTGATGATATACGTTTTGGGTATTCTTTGCAGCTCTCAAAAGTAGGACAGTTCTAGGAAGCAAGGATTGAGACGACTGAGGTGTAGTAGGTTCTACATCGAAGGAGCGAAGACGCAGCTGACGCCGAAATGTACACTTTTCAGAGCTGCACACTTAAGTACGCTTAAGCACAGCGAGGAAGGCTTCCTGTGGGATGGATACCTTTCCAAACTGCTTCATCCTCTTCTTACCTTCTTTCTGCTTCTCAAGCAGTTTACGTTTTCGGGAGACATCACCACCATAGAGATATCCGGTTACGTCTTTGCGCATAGCAGAGATCGTCTCGCGAGCCAGGATACGTCCACCAATAGCAGCCTGAATAGGTATCACGAACTGAGCTTTTGGTATGAGCTCTTTGAGCTTCTTGGTCATCTCGAGACCAATACGATACGCGCTGTCTTTGTGCACGATCATAGCAAGCGACTCAATCCTCTCCTCGGCAATCACGATATCGAGTTTTACGAGCTCCTCCGGACGGTAGCCAAGAAACTCATAGTTGAGTGAAGCATATCCACTCGAGATACTTTTGAGCTTGTCATAGAAATCGATGATGATCTCAGAAAGCGGCACCTCGTAATGCACGACAACGCGGGTCTCTTCGATAAAGTTGGTGTTTTTGTACTCACCTCTTTTTTCTTGGAGTAACTCCATGATCGAGCCGAGATAGTCCTTGGGGCAGAGCACCTCTACTTTTACAAATGGCTCTCGGATCACATCGATAGCAGAGGGGTCAGGTAGATCTGCCGGGCTGTGGATCGTCATGACCGTCTTGTTGTGAAGCACGACCTCGTAGGGTACCGATGGTGCAGTCACGATCAGGTTGAGATCATACTCACGCTCTAGGCGCTCTTGGACAATCTCCATGTGCAGAAGACCGAGGAAGCCACATCGGAAACCATTGCCCAATGCAGAAGAGACCTCTGGCTCAAACTCGAGAGATGAGTCGTTGAGCACGAGCTTTTCCAGAGCATCGCGCAAAAGTGGATACTCATCACCGTCTACGCAGTAGAGGGATGCATATACAAATGGTGTCACCTTTTTATATCCAGGTAGTGGTTGTGCATCTGGCGATAGCTGCGAAGACTTCATGTTGCGCCAGACCGTATCACCGACCTGAGCATCACGTACCGTCTTGAACCCTGTCACCACATAGCCAATCTCTCCTTCACGCAAAGCGTCTTTTGCCTCGTACTTTGGGCGAAAGCAACCAACCTCGAGGATCTCCAGCTTCATACCATTGTGTAGCATGTACACCATGTCACCTCGTTTCATCTCACCTTGCATGACCTTTACATAGATAACCACACCCCTATAGGTGTCGAATACTGAATCAAATATCAAAGCTTTCATCTCGGTAGCCTCAGTCTTCTCGGGAGCTGGTATCCGCTCGATGACCGCATCCAAAAGGGCATCGACATTGGTACCATCTTTGGCACTCACCATGATCACCTCTTCGCGTGGAATGCCAAATACGTGCTCGATCTCTGCCATGCGTCGCTCCGGCTCTGACTGAGGAAGATCTATCTTGTTTAAGACCGGGATGATCGTGAGGTTATGCTCGAGAGCCAGGAACATGTTTGCAATCGTCTGTGCTTGCACTCCCTGGGTAGCATCGACGACCAATATAGCTCCTTCTACAGCTGCAAGACTTCGCGACACCTCATAGGTAAAATCCACATGACCAGGTGTATCGATCAAGTTGAGCTGGTGCCCTTTCCACTCCATGCGCACTGGCTGAAGCTTGATCGTGATACCACGCTCTTGCTCTAGATCCATGGTATCCAACATCTGGTTGTGCTTCATCTCTCGCTTTTCGAGTGTAGAAGTCACCTCCAAAAACCGATCTGCTAGGGTAGATTTCCCGTGATCGATGTGGGCAATGATGCAAAAATTTCGTACCTTTTCGTGTCGTGCCATAAGTCTTTTCCCTCATCCTATATGTTCCGTCATCCCGGAGTACTCATCCGGGATCCAGAAAACAAAAAAGTCGGGTAATGAGTAACTATAATATATCCCTTTCATTAAACGGTTTTCTCGTATTTACACAAGGGAAACACGCTACTCTTGCAAGTAGCGCATTGTCATAGTAAACGGGCCTCCTGCCCACTATTTTTTATTTGAAAAGTTTATTCAGTTCGGCCACAGAATACCCGCCAGTCGGGCTGCTGAGATCCGGCTCAGCCGGAGGATCAACAGGAAGAACGTAAAGGGTCCCAGATCTGACCATGGTCCACGAACCGTCATGATTGCAGATCAGAAATGACCCGAAGTCCTCACTCATTTCCTGTACCATGGCCAACCACAAAACCGGACTGATGCCATGCAACCATGGATGAGTAACCTTGTTTGCATCCACGCCTTGAGGGCCTTTGCCTTTTGCAAACAAGACGAACTTGATCTGCTTGTACGATTCAGGAGTAGCTGGGCCATTCCCGGGAATAATGTCAAATCGCGCAGGCTCTTGCTCGAGCAGATAATCTCGCACCAGCCAATCGTAGTTGGCAACCACGACCGGGGCGCCAGTTAGCGTGTCATGGCCAATGCCCAAAGCAGGAACAATAGAAATCTGGGTCGGGTCAACCTTGCACCCAGCACTTCCGACATCGAAGTACACCAGGAAAGAACCATTGTGATCTGCAATCTGCTGAAGCAGCTCCTCCCACTCCTCCTTCGACCGAAAACCGTGGGCCCAGGGGTGGGTGATCTGGTGAGCGACTTCATCAGGTGGCTTATGGCCTCTTCGAAAGAGGACCAGGGTCACATTTGGAAACGGGCTGATTTCACCCAACGACATTTCGTACGTGGGCTGATAGGGTTTGATTTGCGACATATTAAGTCTCCATTCGTATGTTTATTTTTGTACAGCGAATATAGCGGAACTAGACTTCAAGTCAATGCCTGAGCCCTCTGTGTATGTCATCCCGAGTATCCATCGGGGATCCAGTTCCATAATGATAAAGATAGTTTTCTGTTTGTTTTGTCTTCTGGATTCCGGGCCGCATTCGAATACTCATTTGCCCGGAATGACGAGACTTCTTGTATGAGCCTCTCACTACATCAGTGCCCCTGCCAGATCCAACCAGTTTTGGATCGATAGATGCTCTGGTCGCGAGTCGGGTTTGATAGAGACGCTTTGCATAACAGTATCGAGATCCAATTCACCAAATGAATCCGCAAGCGTATTCTTGAGCATCTTGCGCTTACCGGAGAACGCACGCTGAGCGAGCGAGTACGCCTTCTCTACAAGAGAGAGATCGATGGCATCTTTGAGCTTGAGATATATCACCGAAGAATCGACGCGAGGAGCAGGATGAAAACACTGCGGAGAGACACCCGTTATGATCTTCTTTTCTGTACACGTCATATCGACCAGCAAGCTCAAAAGTGAGGTATAATCCCCTCGCTCCATGAGCTTCTTCCCGACCTCTTTTTGCATCATGATCGTGAGACTAGTCGGCCTGACCTCATCTTTGGCCAGCAGAAAGAGATGAAGTATCGGTGAGGTGATGTTGTACGGAATGTTTGCGATGACACGATAGGGCCGAGGCGGTAGATACGAGCTCAGAATATCGCCTTCTATAAGAGTAAGATTCTGATTGCCCTCAAACTTAGCAGTCAAAAGCTCTACCAACTCAGGGTCTTTTTCTACGGCAGTCACTCGAGCCCCAGCCTCCAAAAGAGCGCTCGTCAAAAAACCTAGTCCGGGACCGATCTCCAGAACATGTTCACCAGGCTGCACCTCTGATTTGACTATTATCTTATGTATGATATTAGCCTCTATCAGAAAGTTTTGACCGTACTGTTTCTTGGCTCTAATATTAAACTCATTAATCTGAGATCTCAGGCTTTGAGGTGGGCTGCTTAGCTCATCCATACGCTCACATATATGAAAAAAGTAGTCTTCTTCTTTGGTTTCCTTCTCCTCGGTATCATCCTTTTTGTAGCAGTTCTGATGAAAACTGGAGTAAGCAATATCATTGCGAGCTTCCAGATGTTTCATATCACGAGCTTCATTCTCTATATCATCCTCTCTATTGCAACCTTTTCCTTGTTTACCCTGAGATGGAGTATGCTTTTGCGCGCACAAGGATACAAGTTCCGTTTTCTCGAGCTCTCAATATATCGCCTACATAGCTACACCATAGGCTACTTAACCCCGACAGCACAGCTAGGAGGCGAACCACTGAGGATCTACCATCTGCGAGAAAGAAATGTCCCTCTCAAGCATGCAGTTGCATCTGTCGTGATCGATCGGATCATGGAGCATGCCACTACGACCGTCTTTATCATATCAGGATTTCTGGTGCTTCTCGCGAAAGGTCTTCTGCAGGGAGATGATATCTTCTTTGTAGGTATCGTACTTGCTATGATCAGTGTACTACTCTTATACTTTTACCTTACTACGGTATACAACAAAGGCCCACTATCAAGTATCATACAGCTTCTTCGTCTTCATAGATTTGAAGCGATCAACAACTCCATTTCCCGTATAGAGGAAGTAGAAGAAACATTACACTTCTACTTCACCAAGCATCGACTGACGATGGTGTACTGTGTCGCTGTTTCTATCGTGTACTTTCTACTTATCATATTTGAGTACTGGATGCTGATGTACTTCTTTGGAGTTACCATCACATTTACTCAGGCGCTTATCTTGGCAACACTCCCAATGCTTGGCTACATGCTACCTATTCCTGGTGGGCTAGGAGCGCTTGAAGGACTCCAGCTCACGACATTTGCAGCAACTCATCTCCCAGAAGCACTCGCGCTTCCGCTCATCATGACAGTACGACTAAAGGATCTCGTATTCCTCTTTGCCGGCATGATCTCTATATCTGCTCATGGATGGGGCATACTAAAAAGTGTACGCGCAGAAAAGGCCATAGAGACCGAGATCAAGAGAGATGAGGTAGAAATGATTTAGTTATGCTGTGCTAAGTAGAGCATGTACACGATCTCTGATCGTGTAATCTCTTTATTTGGGAATAGCTGTGTAGGGTTCTCCAGTGCAAACTGCTTGAGAATGCCTGCATCCGAAGCAGCATATACATACTTGCTATACCAAGCACTCGGGAGCACGTCGTGAAACGTGATCATACTCGTATCAGAAGTTGGTAGCTTATACACACTCGTTATCATCTTGATAACCTCAGCTCTTGAGATACCGCGCTCTGGGTAGAACTTATTCTCTCCATTCTGACTGATGATCTTGTTCTCAAAAGCATACTTTACGTACTGAGCATACCATGACTGAAACGTGACATCTTTGAAGTATGCATACGTATAGTCTTTGTGTACGAGCTTGAAGATCTCAAAGTCCCGCTTCAGAGCATAACTTCCGACATCTGCGCTCATGAGAAGCAGCTTGAGTGCCTCAGCACGTGTAACTCCTTGGTTTGGCCGAAAGCTATTATCGCTATAACCACTCACGATGCTTGCTTGAGTAAATGCATCAAGCGCTTCTCTGTAGTAAGCTCTATCTGGTACATCGCTGTATCGTACAGGTGCTGCCTTGCGCTCAACTACGGGCTCAGCCTCACTGAAGATAAGTTTCCGAGATATGAGATCTTTACTGGTTGTCGTATCAAGCTTGGTATAGGTGCCAGAAGTAGTGTTGGTTTTATCCTGGAGCGTAGCAATCTCTATATCCATCGAAGCAGATACCGTACTGAGCCGCTCAAAAGAAAGTCGAGCGATCTCCTCCTCAGCCTCTGACAAGTACTCTGTATCTTTGTCGAGGAATATCCCGAACTTCGTAGTCCCCGGAGTTTCTTCTGAGTTCAACAACTTGGTGAACTGTGAGTCCAGTGCCCATCCCTTTGATGCCTTGATAGAAGAAGCCACGTATCTCACGTCCTTCGCAGGAAATCTCAGTACGAGAGCCAAAGCATTCGCAGGCTTCTGAGATCTGGCATAGAGAGCAATCGTATACGTGCTGTCTTTTTTGTCTACCACGGCCATGCGTATACCGTCGCGCTCGCTTCGGTTGTACAACCCACTTGGGCCTTCAGTACCAATCTGGTAGATACTGGTACGGATACTACCTGCATTGAAGACAAACAGCGTTGCAAAGATCGAGCATGCAATCAGCAGCCAGAAGAAAGCGCTTCGCATGTCTACAAAGGTCGGACCTGATGGTCTTGATTGGGTTTTCATACATATAGTATAGCGAAAATCCTAGAATATTCGCAACAATCTGAAAGCAAGAGCGCAAATATATTTGTGCTCTTGTAATTAGGGAACGAGAAAGGTCTTCTCAAAAACATGTTAGCTCAAGGAAACAAGGATGATCCGACTGAGATGTAGTATAGCCTACATCGAAGGAGAGAAGACGCAGTTGACGCAGAGATAGCCAGTTTTTCAGAAGACCTCTATTGGGAGACTTCGGAGTAGAGAAATATGTTAGCCCTAATCGACTTATAAAAATCGCCCAGATCCATACTCTCATTTTCCGAGTGTGCATGACAGTAAGGATCTTCGATACCGACAAGCAATGCGGGCACATCCCCAAGTACGGAAGTTACTGTTTCTACAAACGGGATACTACCGCCACAGCCTTTAAATGTAGCCTTTTGACCATATCCACTCTCAAGAGAACTCAAAACTTTTTGAAATATAGGATGCGATATATCTGTAACCCAAGGGTTTCCTACATGTGCTCCAGAAAATGCTAGTTTGACACCATGCTTGGCCTTTTGAGTGATGAACTCTTGTAGAGACGCCAGCACCTTATCGCCATTCATAGGTGAAACTGTACGTATCGTGATGCGAGCTCTTGCAGAAGCAATGATCTGATTTGGTGCTGAATCTACCTCGTTTGACTCAAAAGCAGTAACCGTAAGTGATGGCAAGAACCACATCTGCTCGAGAGGATGAACACCTTTGTTCATAATCTCCACCCCGTCCAGAAAACCTAGCTGTGATCGAAAGATCTGTTCATCATAAGGCAGTGCATCAATCATTGCACTATCAGGCCTTTTCACATCGTCATAGATCCCTGGTATTAAGATCTTTCCATCATCGTCTGTCAGAGATGCGATGATCTTGGAAAGCTCCTCGATCGGGTTTGGTGAAGGTCCACCCCAGGTACCCGAATGCACAGACTGTTTGAGTGCACTCACCTCGACGTTAAGCGTTACGATACCTCTTAGCGAGTACGTAATGCTAGGTATCCCTGTATCGATGTTATCAGTATCAGTAAGAATGACCATGTCACAGCGAAGCATATCTTTGTGAGCAACCAAATACTTCTCAAGATTATCAGATCCGATCTCCTCTTCACCCTCAGAGATAAACTTGATGTTTACCGGCAAGCTGCCCTGCGCCTGCAAGTAGGCATAAATAGCAGCAAGATGCACCATGGCACCCGCCTTGTCATCTACGATGCCACGCCCATATACTCGCTCGCCCTTTGCAGTAGGTTCAAAAGGGGGTGTCTCCCACTGAGACTCTATACCTACAGGCTGCACGTCATAGTGAGCATAGAGCAAGAGAGTGGGCTTATCTTCGCCTGCATGTAGCCAGTCAGCATAGACGAGTGGTTGCGCACCATCAATCTTCAGAAGCTGTGCATTCTCGAGACCATATGCCGTCATAAGATCTTTGAGCGTCTCAGCACACCTCTCGATATCCGGATAGTTTTCTTCAAACGCAGAGATACTAGGTATTCTCGCAAGTTTAAACAAATCATCAAGGAACTTCTCCTTTTCTTTTTCTGCGAATGCTAATACTTCTTCAATCATAAAATATTTAAGGTTATGCTCCCGCCTCAGCGGCACGAGGAGTATTCAAAATCAATTCAAACGTTTATCGTTTTTTCCTTCCTTATGAATACATATTACACAAACGACTAAAAGCAGGAAAATAAATATCAGGTCAGGCTTCCAAAAAGGAGTGTCTACCAGGCCATGTATCAGCATGGTCAAAAATGAAAAGACGGCAGGGAATGCCTTAACACTAAATCCCCAGAGCAGTGTCAAAAGACTTATCAAGAGAAATCCAAAGAGGCCAAGAATGCCGAGATTTAGCACCCACGAGAGATAGAGATTGTGTGGATGGAGCTGAACCCACTCCATAGGAGTATGGCCCAAGATCTCATGCGCGTTGACCTTGTACTGAACCTCATACTGTCCCAGGCCTATACCAAGCCATGGTGACTTCTCCATAAGTCCAA
>CAYGIM010000023.1:0-9876 GCA_964349895.1 uncultured Candidatus Peribacteria bacterium
ACCCCCACCTCCTCCTCCAGAGCCGCTTCCATATCCTCCTAACATGTACTGTGTATAGAGTGCTCCGATTACAGAGCTACCAAACGCACCGCTTGAGATTCCTGGATAGTAGTAGTATGAGCACCAGTAATAATAGTATGCATTGTAGTTACAGAACGAGTTCCAGTATGCATTGGATCCGTATCCAGAGCCTCCGCCGCCCGGGAAACTAAATCCACCACCTCCTGAACCTCCGCCAGTTCCACCATCACCCGTATCATCACCAAGGTCGTCGTCGGTCGAAGATATACCACCAGTACTGTTGTCGTTTGCATTCGAACACGATGAGCTAAATGGTGTGTCTACATCTGTTGATACCACACTCTCTGGACTACATGTCTCACCATTGAGACCGATTGTCTGGATATATATGATAAAGTTTCCGCATGGCGGAAGAGCATAGATCTTGAGCCATGTAGGATACGCTGTCATCGGTATCGCAGGGCTGAGCACTGACCCATTTGAGACGTAGAGTATCTGATTTGAGATCTGAGAAGGGCTAGGACTCCACGATAGATCCGCACCTTGATCGTTTGTCACAGACTGGAGGTTTTGCACTGGACCAGGACACACTGCCGCTGCAGGCGTGCTGTCTGGAGGTGTTGGACCTGAAGACGGAGCTCCAAACAAGAGAGTTGATGATACGACACCGCCGGCACCTCCACCACCAGTACTCGCTGGTCCTACTCCAAATGAGTCAAAGTGCTGTGCATCAAAGGTGAGAGTGCCTCCGCTACAAGCAAGATTGGTACAGATCGCAGCGTCAGTACAGGCACCACCAACATTGCTATTGGTAGCAACGAGTGTCTTGGTCGATGCGCTCAGAAGTGAGTCAACTGTACCAAAGTATCCTGTTGCGTAGTACAGACCGAAGTCATTACAGTCAATATTCTTCAGTGTAACTGTTGCACCGCTATTGAGAAGCGTACTTGTCAGACCTGATGGATTGAGTGATACAAACTTATTTCCAATAGCTGCATTGCTATCAAAGTCTTGATACGCTACCTTCACGGAAGCATTCCATTCGATCTTTCCATACGCAGCCTTCTCGATCTTCGCATTGTACCCACGGAGGTTGCTTGCTGCATTGTAGGCAGAAGTTACACCGTCAAATGTCGTTGAGATCGGATACATATCCAGCTCGGTATTTACTACACCATTGGGAGCTGAAGCCTGTCCACCAGCTGGTACAACCGCAAGTTGCACCTTTGGTTGTGGTAACTCGGTCATGTTAGCCTGTGTTGTGAACTCTACACAGATGCGTCGTGGTGTACCACTTGCTGGGAGTGCAACAGGGTTGTTTGCAACCGTAAGTCCACCATTGGTACAGTCCGCATCCGTATCTTGGTAGATGTTGTTGATTACGACACCTGCTCCTCCTACCGCTGTAGCAGTAAGATTGATACCATATGGTGTACCAGATAGGTTGTTCACCGTAAATCCAGCATACTGGTTTGGTGTATTTCTAAAGACATTCTTGATACTTGAGCTAGCTGCTACTGTATACTCGATACCTGTACATGTATTACTACAGCCATCGTTATCTATGGTGTTGCCATCATCACACACCTCACCAACAGTCACGATGTTATCTCCACATGTGTCTATTTGGCAGGTGCCTATTGCTTGTGCATCGTAGAGATTGAGTACTGTCGATGGTGAGATAACTGAGTTATACAGTTGTAACTCATCGATAAGACCATCAAACTGTCTGATGTATATACCGGCATTGAACTGAGCGCCGATTGCGAGTCCTCCAACACCTGCATCAAGCCAACCACTATGATAGGCTATATTTGTAACACCTACAGACGCTCCGTTGATATACATGTCGACACCACCACTACCTGTACCATCATACGTCACGACGATGTGATACCAGACACCTGTAGTCAATAGAGGGGTTGCTTCCCACACATTATGATACAGTCCATGGACATCGGCTTGTCGGTATGTAAGCGTACCGTCGGTAACGTCTAGCATATAGTTCAAGTGATTCTCGACGAGTACTCTAATTCCTGTAGTACTATCTAACTTAGTCCAAAGCTGAATTGATTGAGTTGAAGCTGCTCCGGAACGTGTCAGTGATGCACTCTCAGGTACTTGTACTCTGTCATCAGTTCCATCAAGGCTGAATGCCTGGCCTACCTTACCTGTAGCAAACGTTGCGCCATTTGTCAGCGTACCTGGGTTGAGGTTCTTCGCATCAAGCGCATTACCTTGCCCTCTCCACCAGCTTACTAAGCCACTTGGCTCTGCCACACAAACAGAATTACCAATAGCAAATGTGTCGAAGTGTTGGGCAGTAAAGCTAAGAGTGTTTCCACTACATGTCACATTACTACATATAGAAGTGTCCGCACATGTACCACCTACGTTGTTTTCTGTAGCAACCAATGTTCCTGATAGCATGGCGTTTGCAGCCGTAGTAAATGTACCAGCTGAGTAGTAAAGACCAAAACTCGAGCAGCTAAATGGAGCACTGAGTGCGATGTCTACGATTGCAGGTGTGTCATAGGTTACACCGAGGTCTGCGATATCCATTGATACGAGATGTGTATCTAGGGTGATATCAGCATCATAGTCGCGGAAGGCTGCATATATAGGACTTAACCAATGAACGCGAGCTTTCGTCGTCTTGTGCGCGAAGACATCATTTGCATCTGTAAGGTCTGTAACTGTCGTAAAGTCTGTAGTATCACCATTAAACGTCGTACGTACAGGTCGTACCATGACTTGTGTCTCAGCCTTGCCCAACGCGCTATCTTTCTGACCTGTTACAAATGCTGTATCGAGCATGATCTTTGGTTGTGGAGTCTGGGTGATACCGTTGGTCACATCAAACTTCACGCATAGTCTTGTATTGCCAGTTGCAAATGATACAGGATTTGAGGCAAGGGTGAGTCCACCGTTGTTACAGTTTGTGTCAGTATCCTTGTAAATATTTGTCACTGTCACCGCAGCATTGCCATTGGTCGTCGTTGATAGATTCAATGAGATAGACGCGGTCGCAGTATTGTTGAGGACAAATGATGCGTAGTTGTCTGTACTGGCGCGATCTACATTGGTATGGATAGAGCTGGCTGTAAGTGTATACTCGAGGGCAAGACATGCAGCGTCACATCCATCGTTGCTGGTGGTGTTCCCGTTATCGCACGCCTCACCAGGATTCAGAAGCGCGTTGCCACAGATGTCAGGCTTACAGACACCGGCCGATTGAGAGTTGTAGAGTGCCAACACCTCGCTCGCTGAAAATGCGGAGCTGAATATCTGAACTTCATCTATACTGCCTTGGAAAAAAGTATCACTTGGCAAAAATGACGTATGCTTTGTACCACCACCTATAAGCAGGTTGGAAGCCAAGTATGATATAGCATTGCCATTTACCGCCGAGGATACCAGTTGGCCATTTATATATATCTTAAGAGTTGTGCCATCATATGTTGTGGCTATGTGATACCACGTGTTCGCAGTGAAGGAGTTGGTATAGTATACTGCTTGTCTCAAGCCATCTGCTCTCCGAAACCCAAATCCGAGGGAACCAGGGGTGCCCGTCTCATAATAGTATACATCATAGCCTCTTGCTTGTGATGCAACATTGTCACTCGGGTTCATCATTGCAACGAGAGGAATGACTTTATTTGTCACCGTTGATCCTAGGTTGGTTGTTGGTTTTATCCAGAATGAGATTGTAGGGTTTGCCACTTGCAAGCCAGATGTAGCAGAGACGGTATAATCATTTACCCCGTCAAAACTAAGGGCATTGCCTACTTTGCCTGCAGCTGTAGTGGCGCCGTTTGTCAAAGTAGCACTATTGCTTCCCTTCAAATCATTTTGGGTTGTTCCCGATATGTTATCACCATCCCACCAACCAACCATGTTGGCAGGCTCTGTCATACATGTATCAACGATACATACCGCAGAACATCCATCTCCATTTGAGGTGTTCCCATCATCACACTCCTCAGCTCCTAGTTTTAAACCATCACCACATAGGTTGCCAGTACAGACACCACCAGCTTCACCCTTGTAGAGGGACTCTGCCTCACTAAGAGTAAGTTGCTTACTAAAGAGACGCACCTCATCAAGACTGCCTGGGAAGAAAGATGTACCTGAACCTGCGATAGAGCCACCGACGATAAACGGTGCGGCAGTCGTACTTCCATTACCCACATTGCCTGTAGAGTCTAGGGCACCATCGATGTAGATGGTACCAACATTGGTCGTGCTATTAAACGACGTGCTCACATGATGCCAGTTCCCATCATTTAATCCCGCTCTTGTAGAGTGAAAAAATCCGTTACCTGAGAAAAATGTCACTTTTCCTACATTTGATGCGAAGTTCAAGCTGACATAGAACCCACCAGCGCTACCGTTGGACACCTTTGAGATCATATGATGGAACGTCGAGACAGAAGACTTGAACCAGAAGCTTGTAGAATAGTCTGTATCTGCAAAGTTGAGACTTGCATTCGTGCCAAAGTTCACATGGTCATCTACACCATCAAAGATAAAGGCCTGGTTGGTCTTTCCACTCGCTGTGTAGGTCGCACCGTTTGTAAGAGTTCCATTGATAGCATTTGGCGAACTATCATTTGGTGTGTTGTCTCCTGTTGCCCACAGCCGAAGGCTGCCAGCTGTAGAAAGACACACTGTAGTTTGACACGTACTGGTACACGAGTCGCCATTGAGCACATTTCCATCGTCACACTGCTCTCCTGACTGCTGGAAGGTGTTTCCGCAAACAGATGCTTCACATGTTGCTCCCGGTGCGCCAATGTTGTATAGAGATTGAACTTCTGTAGCAGTAAGTGGTCGATTCCATACAGAGAACTCGTCTATGATACCATTCACCCAGGTTGCGAAGTCGCGAAGGTCGCCACCTACACCCAACTGTAGACCTGCATTCAAACTTACTGGAGCTGCTGTTGCAGAGGAGTTTAGTACTCCATCTATATAGAGTTTTGTCGTCCCGTCAGTCTCTCGTGTCAGGGTAAATAAGTGAAAGACGTTGTCGTTGATCGGTACAGTACTATCAAGTACTACACTCGAAGGAAATGTACTAAATCCTATATACCCTGGGGTGATTAGCCCAATATCCAAGAAGAATGCTCCACTGAACCCATTGAGATCTCTGTTGCGTGCAACTGGACCAGCCGTATCTGTAGTCTTTATCCAACCAGAAAGACTAAATGCCGCAGTGCCAGATGGTGTAGCACTTGTGCCAAGATGAAGCGTGTCGTTGATTCCATCAAAGCTAAATCCCTGGCCGAACTTACCTGCCGCAAATGTAGCACCGCCCACAAGTGTACCATGAGCAGTACCGACCTGATCAAGAGCGTTGTTCTCACCCTTCCACAGATGCCTGTCTGGGTGAGCATCACTACACACTTCCGATTGGCAAGACGCAGAACATCCATCGTTACTCAAAACATTTCCATCGTCGCATGTTTCTTGACGCTCAGCAGTGCTGTTGCCGCACGTATTGTCACAAAGTCCAAACGTGCCTTGGTTGTAGATTCCTCTGATCTGTCGCTCAGATAGAGTATTGCTATAGACCTGTACATCCGATATTGTTCCGGCAAAGTTGTTTGTCGTATAACTACCAATTTCAAAGGTATTCCCTGTGTTGTTGGTAGCATATGTAAGAGCAGATGATGTAGCTAAGACACCATCGACATACACAATATTCGTAGAAGTTGCCGAACTATAGGTAACTCCAAGATGATGCCAGTTTCCGTCATTAATAGTGAGTGCAGGAGTACTAAATGTTGCAGCTGAATTACCAACAACTACTTGCCCTGTGGCAGGATAGTTTATTCCTATTGCAAATACCTGAGAAGCTACTGCTGCACCCCACCGAACGAGATACTTATTTGAAGCTACATATCCGGGAGCAGTTCGGAACCATAGACTAACACTGCGCGAAGCATTTCCAGAAGGAAGACCTGCATCACTCGCCAGTACTGAATCATCTACGCCATCAAATGTGAGACCTGCACGGCCACTAATCGTAGCCCACTCAGTGCCTGCCATGTTTGTAAGTACTCCATTCACAGCAAGAGCGCTGTCTGTAGCTGTGGTTCCTGTTGTTGCGTTGAGCTTGTACTGACGTTTTGCAACCGTTGGAAATGATGCACATACATTCACCGTACAACCTGAAGCATTTACCGTGCCGGCAATAGCAGGACAGAAGTCGAGACCGTTTGCCACGCCATCACTATCATCGTCGGCAAGACAGACTCCACCACCAAGTGCATTGTAGATCGTGGATACATTGCCTGCTGATAGCGCAGTATTGTAGTACTGTACATCATCTATTAGACCGTCAAAGAAGTATGTTGAACCATACCATGTACCGATATGGTTTGTATGTGTAGGCGATGCATTTGTCACCGTTGCGGCGATTGTCGACTGTAGGGTACCGTTTGCATACATCAAGATCTGAGTACCGTTGTATACCCATGTAAGATGTGTCCAGGTATTCACAGGTACGACTCCCGCAGCGGTTGCCTGCCAGTTGTTGGCAGGAGTGTAGAAGCCCATAGCGCCATTTGCCATCACTACATACATATACGTATAGTCGGCTCCGAGAGTGGAGACCGTGCGAGCAAAGACGCCTTTGTAGTCGGCCAGTGTATCTGGCTTGACCCATGCGCTTACCGAGAAGCTGCCAGTAGGCTGCAGACTAGTAGAAGAAGGTATCTCTACATAGTCATTTGTGCCATCAAAGCTAAATGCTTTATTGACTCTTCCCTCAGTAAGTGTCGAATAAGTCGTACCGTTTGTAGGAAAGCCATCATTTGTACCTTTCATATCACCCGAGGTAGAGTTTCCTGTCCAATGGCTTACAAGCCCCGTAGGTGCAGCAACACAAGCCTCAAGGTGACAAATACTACTGCAACTGTCATTATTGGTCAGATTGCCATCATCACAATCTTCACCTACCTCTATCACACTATTGCCGCAGGCAAACGAGACGCATGTGTTATTTACATCCTTGTTGTAGAGTTGTTGAATCTCAGATAGGTTGAGTGCTCGGGTATAGACTGTAGCCTCATCGATCTGGCCATTGAGATTGCCTGCATAGAATGCTGAGCGGCCGATGTTCATAAGTGCTGCATTGCCAGCAAATGTTGCTGTGATACCTGTGGCTGACTGCACAAGCTGACCATTCATATAGAGAGCCATAGTGTCATTTGCATCGTCAAACGTCCATGCAAGATGACTCCATACGCCTGTCTGGACACTGCCTGCTGGAGCAGTAAGCTGGCATGCCGTAGTCAGATATCCGCAAAACGAACCGTTTGAATTGATCTGAAGACCTCTATTTGTGTTGGTTCCTCCCGCATCCTTTGACATAACAACTGGAAAGACGGCAAGAGAGTTGGGCTTAACCCATAGTGCATAGGTAAAGGAACCAGTAGCATTGGTCGTTGCAGTACTTGGTACACTTACATAACTGCCTGCTGATCCATCAAATGTAAATCCATTGTTTACCTTACCTGCTGACGATGCAGTCGCGGTCCCTTGGAGGGTACCGTTGTTTGCATTTGGTGTAGAGTCGTTTGCATTGCCATCTGCTCTCCACAAACCTGCTCGACCTGCACTACTTGCAGGACAGACCTCTGCCTGACATGTAGATCCGCAACCGTCATTTGCAAGTAGATTGCCATCATCACATGTCTCACCTCCTGTTGTCTGTGAGTCGCTACATACAGGTGCACACATGCCTTGTAGGTTGGTGTAGTAGATACCCCTCACCTCGGCCTCTGAAAGATTTCTACTGTAGATAGAAACATCAGAGATTGTTGCCGCAATAGGTGCAGTAGGATAACTACCAATTTCAAATGTCGTACCTGTATTGTTTGTCGCGAGCGTGAAGACAGATGACGCGACCTGTACGCCATCTACATACATGACATTGGTAGATGTTGCTGAATTGTACGTTACTACGACATGATGCCAGTTGCCGTCGTTGAGCGTAAGCACTGGTGATTCAAAGAACGAACTTCCATTACTCAAGATAAGTCTATTGGTCGCTGAATTGTTGATACCAAGTGCGTATGTCTGACCCGCAGCATTGTTACCCCATCTAAGCATGTATCTGTTGAACGCAGAGTATCCAGGAGCTGTTCTAAACCACAGGCTTGCACTGCGAGAGGCATTGCCAGCTGGAAGCCCGCTATCACTTGCTACGATAGCATCATTACTTCCGTCAAAGGTAATGCCCTGTCGACCGGAGATCGTTGTCCACTCGGTACCCGCCATGTTGGTGAGTGTTCCTGTCACACCGCCTATAGCATCCGTCGCTGTTAGACCACTGCTTGAGTTAAGTGGGTAGTGACGCACTGTTGACGTCGGCATAGGTGAGCAGTTTGTAGGGCTACATCCAGCAGCTTGTACGCTACCTACGCTGGCACTACACACATCGAGACCATTCCCGACACCATCCGCGTCGGTATCGGCAGAGCATACACCCGCACTGAGCGAGTTATACAGCGAGAGTGCTTGTCCTGCTGAGAGCGCAGTATTGTAGACAGTCACATCGTCGATCTTACCATTCGTATAGTCACCATTGTAGTCACCCGCACGACCAATCGTTGTATTACCAAATGTCGAAGTAACTGTCTTACCTGTATAACTACCTGTAGCTACCTCGTAGCCATTTACATAGAGTTTCACGGTCTTGGCTGTATTGTCTCTCACATAACCCACATGATACCAAGCATTTGTTGAGAGAGTAAATCCACTCAAGCTCATATATGAAGCATCTGTATGTCGCTGTTGAAAGAATAACTGCCCAGACGCCGAAGCCCCGAGCGAGCCCTGAGTATTTGCACCAGCAGCATCAAAGTCAGCTAAGAAATATGGTTGTGTAGCAAAGCCATTGAGGTTGACCCACATAAATGCAGACTCGTCTCCTAGATTGTTGAAGTCAGCAATGACTGGAAGCTGTACATAGTCATTGGAGCCATCGAAGCTAAACGCTTGGCCTACTCGTCCCGTAGTAAATGTAGCACCATTCATAAGTGTTCCATGTGCACTGTCTACCATATCTACGCCTACACTATTGCCCGTCCAGTGATGAAGTATACCAGAAGGAGCTGATACACAGGCTTCGTTGACACAAACTGAGCTACAGCCATCCCCACTGTCAGTATCTCCATCATCACACTCCTCACCGAGGTCAATCGTTCCATTGCCACAAACTGAAGCACATGCTCCCGCTGAGAAGGCGCTATAGATTGCACTGACCTGGCCAGCTGAGAGAGCTGTCTTGTAGATCTGAGCATCATCGATCAAGCCGCTAAAGAACTCCGTCTTCGTACCTCCAGAGTTTGTAAGAGCACCAAGAGTTGGTTTCACGGTAGAATCTCCAAGCGTGCTTTGTACAGATGAACATGTCGTAGTAGGTGTGACAATAACACTTTGTTCAACTCCATTTACATATAGCTTGAGAGTTGTGCCACCGCTCCACGTACCAGCAACATGTGTCCATACGCTTAATGGTATAGCATTTACTGTCTCATACTGGGTACATACCGTAGTCCAAGATGGTGCCCATGCTATATCCATTCTCAGTTTTCCTGCGGTACTGAGAGTGAGAGAATATATATTGAGCGATGCATTCGAATTATACTTACCGATGATTGCAGGATTTCCTGCAAACGAGCTAGGTTTTATCCAAGCACTGAGTGTAAGCGCTCCAAATGCAGGGCCATCAAGATTTGTCGTCTCATTTGCTTCCATGTAGTCATTGACTCCATCAAATGAGAATGCCTGGCCAACACGTCCTGATGTACTAAACGTTGCACCGTTTACCATCGTACCGTT
>CAYGIM010000024.1:0-9764 GCA_964349895.1 uncultured Candidatus Peribacteria bacterium
CTTCGTGCATCAAAGATACTTGAAAACAAAGGAGTGAAGTATCAGTTTGTGGATACTGCATCGTCAAACGAAGCTTATGAAGCTGTCGTACGTGGGGATATCGATGTCTTGAGTCTGGTCTCTTTGCTGCCTGTACTTGCAAATGTGCATAAGCAACCTGACGTTCTCAAGATATTTGGAACCACTGACCTTGCGATAGAGCAGCGCTATGACACGATCTTGGTAAAAAGTGGATCACCGATCCAGACTCTTACTGATATCTCTGGTAAGACTCTCAAGTATGGGCTCTTCCCAGGTACTACGCATACGACATTTACTAAACTCTACCTCAAGTCAAAAGGCGTAGATATTTCCAATATTCAATTCATCCAACTGCCACCACAAAATCATCTTCAGTCGCTCGAGTCGGGTGCTATCGACGTCCTGGGTACCTATGATCCTATGACTTCGTTGGGTCTTGCCACAGGAAACTATCGTGAGCTCGGATACTCTGTGTATGCAAACATCTATGATCATACTCCGCTTGGGGCCGGTATCATCAATACAAAGTTTATGAATACGTATCCAGATCTAGCGAAGAAGGTTGTGCTCGCGCATCAAGAGGCATATGACCTTATGATATCAGACTCTGTAAACACCTATAAGGTGATTGCAGATGCATACAAGATCGAGAAGTCTATTGCTGAGAAGGTGCGTATCCCTGCATATGCGACGCAGATACACTTTGATAAGGCGAATCTTCAGAAGCTTGTGGACTACCTCTATGAGCTCAAAGAGATTCCACAGAAGGTCGATACTTCGAAGCTGATTGTGGAGTATTAGGCTCTTGCTCCGTCATCCCGGCGTACTCAGCCGGGATCCAGAAATAAAAGACTGGATTGCCCGCCCCGGCGGATCTAAGACTTCGGGTACTCGCAATGACATATCAGCAATTCGGGAATGACAGATAGGTCGATTATTATTAACTACACATCCTGTGATATCCCTAGAAGGACTTACAAAGAGTTACACACTAAATGGCAATGGGAGACATCATACTGCAATAGATAGTTTGTCGTTGAGTGTCAAAGCGGGAGAATTTATTGCTGTGTTTGGTCCAAACGGATCTGGCAAGACCACGCTGCTCAATATCGTGGGTGGACTTGATGATGAATACAATGGCACGGTCACTGTGGGTGGAAAGAAACCACGAGATACAAACATCGGTTTTGTATTTCAGAACTACAACGACTCGCTCTTTCCGTGGAAGACTGTACTTGAGAATGTCATGTACCCGCTGGTTTCCCACAAGGTTGAAGAGAAAGAGGCTATGAAACGATCACTGGAAGTCTTGGGACGTGTACGACTGGATCACAAGAAAGACGAGTACATCTACAATCTCTCTGGTGGTCAGCGTCAGCTGGTCTCGATCTGTCGAGCCTTTGTGCGGAATCCAGATGTCTTGATCCTAGACGAGCCATGCAGTGCGCTGGATTACCAGACTACAAAGAATGTAGATCTCGAGATCCAGAAGCTGTGGCAAGAGTCGAAGATACCTGTCCTCTGCGTGAGTCACGATGTAGATGAGGCTGTGTTTCTTGCTGACAAAGTAGTTGTCTTGTCTCCTGCACCTGGTCGTATCAAGGCAATCATCGATGTGCCGATCCCTAGACCACGTACACTTGAAACATTTACGACAGAAGAGTTTTTCCGCATCCGCACACAGGTACTTGAGAACTTTGTGTATGCGTAGCGTGTGGGTCACCTTTCTTCTCCGTCATCCTCGACTAGTTCAGCCTTCACTCTACGAGTTATGGCTGACAGGCCTAACGAGTAGTAAGTGAAGTGCATCCGCCGAAGTCTTAACGAAGGTGGGCAACTCCTTAATGAAGTTGATCGGGGATCCATGATCGTTGTCCGTTTTCTTTTTTATTTCTGGATCCCGGCTGAGTACGCTGGGATGACGGAACAATACAATATATTGATTTACCATGAACAAATACATCAAGTTTTTATACACTCTTGGAGCAATCGTTGCGGTGGTCGGCATCTGGGCGATCGCATCGTACGGAAAGATCGTGAGTCCTATATTTTTACCAACGCCTGGCGAGGTCCTCGTAAACCTCTACAAGAGCTTTGCAGATACGTCGATGCTCGTGGATCTCTGGAGTACGATGTACAAGTTTTTGATCGCATTTGTCATAGCTGTGATCTTGGGTACACCACTGGGAATACTGATGGGGAGCTCCCAGAAGATCTACTACTCGCTGGAGTTCTTGGTTGAGTTCTTTCGTTCCATACCTACGACGGCACTATTTCCACTCTTTATCTTGTTCTTTGGGATAGGAGACGACTCCAAGATCGCTGTTGCTGTATGGGGTGCGGGACTGATCATCATCGTCAACACGATGTATGGAGTACATGGTATCAAAAAACTGCGACTCTTGGTCGCAGACAACCTCAAGCTCAACCACTTACAGAGATTTCGCGACATCATCTTTCCTGATGCATTGCCTGCAATCGTCTCGGGTTATCGTATCGCTCTCTCTATCGCACTGGTCATCGTGGTGGTTACAGAGATGTTTATCGGTGCACAGCATGGACTTGGGTACCGGATCATCAATGCTCAACTTGTCTACAATACTGCTGACATGTTTAGTGCTATCTTGATCGCTGGTGTCCTGGGCTTTGTTTCCAACAAGCTCGTGCAGTTTGCCGAGGAGAAGTGCATCCACTGGAAAGGGAAGTAATAGTGTAGTTTGGGGTAGATACTAAGCACGTATCACATGGGGATGTTCTTTCTATCTCCCTTTGCACGATTTAATGCCTGACTTCGATATGTTCGGCGTAATCCCCAAGTTGCAAAGCGAAGGCCTGAAGTTCCTCCAGTGTGTATGGGTTGCATTCTCTCATATCAGGATCCAGTGTTATTGCGCTACGAAACTGCTGTAGTGCCCAATGCTTTGCGCCGCGGATATGATCTCCCATCTGTTTCAGATCGTGAAGACCATGGTAGCGTGGTATCACGGTAGTACGGAATTCATAGGGTATGCTGCTGGAGAGGAGAAGCTGGATGCTTTCTTGCAGCGCGTTTGCATTTACATCTTTTCGTACAATGTGGGTATATTTTGTGATAGGTGACTTTACGTCCATCGCAATGTAATCGATGAGACCGTTCTGTATCAGATCTTGTATGACCTCCGGTCGAGAACCATTTGTATCGAGCTTCACCTTGAATCCCAAAGATTTCACTTGTGACAAAAAAGGGGCAAGGCCTTGATGTAGCGTTGGTTCTCCTCCACATATGACGACACCCTCGAGAAGCCCTATGCGTTTCGCGAGAAAATGCAGTATAGCGCCTTCAGATATGGTGCTGTTTTTTACTTGTAGGCGTGCTGGATCGACGAGATCGGGATTGTGGCAATAGCTACAGCGAAAATTACAACCTCTCGTAAAGAGGATGGCCGCGATGGTGTGAGGATAATCTATGAGAGAGCATGGGAGAACTGATGCAAAGTTCATGCCTAGCATGTCAGGTACTTTTCTATCTCCTGGACATCTGTTCCTCTCCATATCTCATGTGCTTCCGAATCCAAGATGAGGAGGGTAGGAGCTTCTGTCACGCGATACGTAGAGACGATTTGTGAGAATCCTGGTGTTGTCTCGTCGATGATCTTTCCTGTAATGACGTTGTTATTTTGTACGAGTTCCTTTACCTGGGGACACTTGGGACATGTCGTGGTGGTTACAAGAATGAATGACTGATCATAGGTCTTTTTGAAGTGTTTGTCATAGCCGGAAGCTTCCGTACTATACACACGAGAGTAAAACTCTGACTTTTTCCCTACGTTGTACTGACTTACAGGTCGGTGGTAACCCATAACCCGAGTCCATACTTCGCAGCGTGTCCTTCCCTGCTTTGTCTTTGGTGCAAGAGGAGTGGTCATCATATAGTGTGTAATTAGTGAATGGATAGATGTCTTTTTGTCTCTGATATATGAGGCTTTCTCGTTTCCTCGCATATCGTGCTTGTTTCTTCTGTGTAGCCAAGCTCCTTGTCACAACGAGGACAAAAGTCGTGCTCTCCCTCGACGTATCCATGACTGGGGCAGATAGAAAATGTGGGGGATAGGGTGATATAGGGGAGCCGGAAGTTTGAGAGTACTGTTTTTACCAGACGTTTGCATGCTTCACTGCTTGAGACACGCTCTCCCAGGTAGATGTGCAACACTGTCCCCCCCGTGTACTTGGTCTGAAAACGATCCTGATGCTCGAGCTCTTCAAATATGTCCGATGTATACTCCACCGGGAGCTGCGATGAGTTCGTGTAGTATGGATACTCATCAGTGCCTGACTGAAAGATATCGGGAAAGCGTTTTTTGTCTTCTTTTGCGAAACGATAGGTAGCCCCTTCCGCAGGGCTTGCCTCTAGGTTATATAGGTTCCCTGTTTCTTCTTGAAATGTGACGAGCTTTTCTCTCATGGCTATCAATACTTCTTCAGCAAAGTCCCCACCCTTCTTCGTCGTAATATCCTCACTGCCCTGAAAAAAGTTTTTCACTGATTCATGAAGACCATTGATACCTATTGTAGAAAAGTGATTGCCCAGCGTATGCAGGTATCGCTTGGTAAATGGGAAGAGGCCCATATCCATCCAGTGCGTGATAACTGATCTCTTGAGTTCTAGGGACTGTTTCGCTAGCTCCATGAGGTTGATAAGGTGGTCAAGATATCCCTGTTTGTTGCCGCGAAACAGATAACCGATACGTGCAGCGTTGATCGTAACAACACCAATGCTACCAGTTAGCTCGGCAGAGCCAAAGAGGCCGTTGCCTCTCTTGAGAAGGAGAGACAGATCCAGTTGTAGTCGGCAGCACATTGAGCGTACTTGCTGAGGTGTGAGATCAGAGTTGAGAAAGTTCTGAAAATACGGAAGTCCGTATTTTGCTGTCATCAGAAAGAGTTTTTCTGTGTTTGGATGATCCCACGGGAAGTCTGGGGTGATATTGTATGTGGGAATGGGGAATGTAAATACACGGCCATTTTTATCTCCTTTTACGATGACATCAATATATGCAGAGTTTATCATGTCCATTTGCTGTTGCAGTTCTCCAAATGCCAGCGGGAAGTACTCGCCTCCGAGCTTCAGATGTTTTTCTTTGAGGTCTGGTGGGCAGGTGATATCCATGGTGATATTTGTAAACGGTGTCTGCGAGCCCCATCGTGACGGAATATTGAGATTGAAAACAAATGTTTGTATGCAGTCGTATACGTATTTGTATACGCGATTATAGATATAGGTTTCTTTTTTTTGCTCTGAGGGGAACAGTGCCTCTGATGACGTAATTTCTTCTCGGATACCCAGCTCGTACCTTTTTACATAGGGGGCGAGGTATGTATCAAATGACGAAAATGCTTGGGCGCCTGCCCATTCATTTTGGAGGGTGCCGAGAAAGTTCACCATTTGTCCTACTGCTCCAGCGAGGTTCTTGGGTGGTGAACACTCTATCTTGTCTGCTACTCCATTGAAACCTTCTTCAAGAAGAGCGCGGAGTGACCAGCCTGCGCAGTAGCCAGCAAACATATCGAGATCGTGTATATGGATATCTCCCTCTGTGTGAGCTTGGCCTACTTCTTTTGGATATACGTGATGAAGCCAATAGTTCGCGGTTGCTTTGCCTGAGGTGTTGAGGATCATGCCGCCCAAGGAGTATCCTTGATTTGAGTTTGCCTGTACCCTCCAGTCGGCTCTGTGAAGGTACTCTTCAAGTGTTTCTTTCACAGAGATTGTCGCTGTCGTCTGTTTACTCATATTAAGGCTAGAACTACTATATATGGTGGTCTGCTTCCTTACGAACCACAATATATAGTAGTTGCCGGGGTGGGGGCAAGACCCGATGGCTGTAATCTTATTGACAGTTGTGGTTCAGATTTCCTTGTCTGAACTTTATTCTGTATGTGGGCCGGAAGTATGCTATGAGATTTCATATTTGAAATGTCTATCGACGGGATATAGTTTTATCATGCTTGTCAGTTTCCCTTGTGCGCCTCATATATGTTAGAATTTATAGGCATATCTCGTATCTATAATCCGTATGAATGAAATGACACGTTTTCTTTTGCAGCTTATCGGGCCTATAGGTCTTGTTGTTGCTGTATCTTTTCTTTTCACACCAAAGCTCTATGAGAAGATGATCAAGCAGATGTCAGAAGATGCTTTAGGTATCTATCTCTCAGCTCTTGCCGCACTGAGTATCGGTATGGCGATGGTACTCAAGCACAATCTCTGGGGTTCTTTTCCTGAGGTGGTGATCACACTCTTTGGTTGGCTTTCATTGGTGAAGGGGGTAATTTTAGTTTTTTCGCCTAGTACATCTATCGGTATTGCAAAGAAGATGTGGCGTGGTGGGGGAGCGATGATTGCTATGATGATCTGGCTCGTCCTCGGCGTCTATATGACCTATGCAGGGTTCTGGGGATAAGAGTTCTATGTCATTGCGAGTACGAGGATAGAGTCTGTGCTTATGTTTTTGTTTCTGGATCCCGGATCGTGTTCGAATACTCTCTTGTCCGGGATGACGGGATTTAAAAAGAGGAAAGAGATCATATCTCTTTCCTCTTTTTGTTTCATGCCAAACACTTTCTATATCTCGGTTACATGCGGTTCGGCATCGAGTCGTATCTTGGTTAGGTTGGATTGTTTGAGGTAGCTGTCGTAGTCATGTGGTTTGTTCTCTGGAAATGGGGCTAATATATCTGCGATCCATAGATTTGGCGTCAGCTGGCGAGTTGGCCAGAAGTAGTAGGTGAATTCACTATTGGTAGGCTTTTTTACTCGGAAGTTTGCGACACACATGAATTGTCTTCCTGTGTGCGGATCTTGTACGCGAGCCTCCCATTGTGGTTGCTTATTGGCAGGGTTAACACCAAGTGTAAATGATCCTTTAAAGAGATTGTTGTTGTTTAGTTCTTTTTCGGCTTTTGCTAGTGCGGTCTCATAATCTGTGTAGATATGTAGAGGTTTGGTAAGATGACTCTTTACCGGTTGATCGGTGAGATGCACTGTATAGTCTCTGAGCTCTAGTGTGGTGAAACCTTTTCCTTCCCACACGTATCCAGGATAGTTATCATCGTGGATCAAATACACGGTCCCTGCTGCTCCCAGCGGTGTATCTGTTGTGAGCATCTTGATAGATGCTATGGTCTGACTATCGTTGGTGGTTATCTCTTTGAGTACTATACTGCTGTCATCTTTTGATACAGCTGAAAGGATTTCAAGATGAAGCGTACTCTCTGCACATATTCCCTCTGTCATATTACTAGCACATAGTGGGCAACTCGTAAAAGCTCTGCTGGTTACCGCGTTCCAAAGCTTCTTGGCAAATGGTCCTTTTGGTAGCGTGTGTTTTGTGCTAACAGATGATTCCTGTGCGGGAGTAGGTTCCGGAGAAAGTGGGATAGGCTGAGATACTTTTGATGGTTCATGAACATGTGGTTCTTTCAGATCTGCTCCTGGCTTTTCCTTTCCTTCTAGTCGTTGCAATTCTTGAGGGCTTAGATCTTCAAATGCTACTACGTGTTGTACCTGTTTGTGCGTTGCTTCTGGGATTCTCTTTGCATGAGCAGTGTTCTCTGATCCTTTGATAGCTACATGACCTGTTTTTGGATCCACCGACTCTACGAGGTGGGGGAGATACTCTTTGATATCTTCTATGGAGATCTTATGGCATATGGCCGGCACGCTGAGACCCTGCTGTGCTCGTATGTCTACCGCGACCATCCAGTGGGGCAGAACGCCTCCGATTCTCAGAGCAGAGGATCTTTCGATGTTTACCGATGGTGCCTTGGTCGTCTGATGAGGTACTTGTTTGTACCAGGTCTCTGAAATCAACCCAAGGAGATTCTTCCCCAAGCCTCTTACGATACATGTGTGAATCCGGTCATTGATAGTATCTGCTGTATACGCGTGGTCTTTCACTTCTCCATAGTGTCGCACGTATACTTCTCGAAGATGCTCCACATGGCTGAGCACCTTGTACGACAGGAAGTGATCTTGTGCCCACTTCGCCTTTTCTGTCGAGCGCACCTTTGAAAAGTGATAGTGAAAGTTGAGAAGTGTGAAGATATCAGATGTGGTATCCAGGTACTTGTAAAATGGTTTGTTTGCCATTCGTTGTTTGTCCGCGGGAATCTCAATTACATTGTCTTGCTCGAGAAATGCTATGATCGTACACATCTCGTAGAAGCATCCGTACTCTTCGGCAATGACGAGCATGCGCCCAAATATGGGGTTAATCGGTAGTTGAGATAGTTTTTGACCGGATGCGGTGAGACCTTCTTCTGGGTCCAATGCTCCAATGTCTTGAAGTTCAGCAACAGCTCTCTGATATGAGTCAGGTAGTATCTTGTCTACAAAAGGAAAGCTCAGTACATCATTGATCCCCATACTCTTCATATACAGCACCGTATTTGCCAGATTGGTACGATGGATCTCTGGTTTTTGGAATTCTGATCGAGCTTGATAATTCTCTTCTGTAAACAGTCTATGCACTGTTCCTGGCATAGTCCGACCTGTACGACCTTTGCGCTGATCACAACCGCTCTTCGCATGAGGAATGATCTTCCACTTATCGAGATGAGTCTCTTCGTCGTACTCTAGCTGAGTGGTTCTTCCTGAGTCGATAACATGCGTAAGATTGTCTATCGTAAGAGCAACCTCAGCAATCTTTGTAGTTACAACCACCTTTCTTTTGCTTTGTCGTGTGATGGCTTTTTCTTGATCTGCCGGAGTCATGCCTTCGAAGAGTGCCATGATGGTAATATTTCCTGGGTCGAGTTTATGTTGCTCACGTATGGTCTCTCTGAGAGCTTTGATAGTTAACTTTACCTCTTCTTTATCTGCCATGAAGATGACGATGTCCTCACCATCTGGATTGCATAGCAAATCAAATGCGATCTTAGCAGCTGTATCTATGAAGTGATGTTCTTCTACCAGGTCTTCTGTGAGATGCTTTGCCTCAATAGGAAATGTGCGTCCTGGTACCTCTACACAGGCTGCTTCAGGAAAGAAGTCTTGGAACTTCTCTTTTTCCAGAGTTGCCGATGATACTACGATATGGAGTGGCGGGAGTCCGGACTCTTTTCTCTGTGCTTGGGCTTGCTTTACAAACCCGAGAGCAAGATCACTTCCGAGATTCCTTTCATGAGCCTCGTCGATCATGATCGTGCTGTACTGGCTGAGAAGGGGATCGATCTGGATCTTACGCAGCAAGAGCTCAGATGTCATAAATCCAATATGGGTGTTTTTGGATGTCATGGCTTGTTTCCCTTTCACTTCATACCCGACTGACTGGCCAATCTGCTCTTGTCGGAGTCGCGCAACGTACTTTGACGTGTTGAGCACGGCTAATGCGCCAGGTAGGGAGACTGCCAGCATCTCTCCAGGGCGGGCTTTATCTATCATACTTGGTAGGCGAGTCGTCTTGCCTGAGCCGGTCTCTCCTATGACGATGACCGTATCATGAGTCTTAAACGCTTCCACGAGCTTGTCCTCCGAGAGATCGATGGGTACATGAAGTCTTTCTGGATCGAGGATATCTTTGGCTTGCTGATCTGTCCTTACAACTTCTCGAGCAGCATCTTTACGCGGCGTTAAGGCAGTCTTTTCTACAGATTGGGCGCTTGGGGGTGTTTCGGCGGCGGACGTCCGTTCTTCTAATTGTTCTTGAATAGTTGGGATAGACACGGTGATTTGTTGAGATAATGACTATGAATTATCCAAAACT
>CAYGIM010000025.1:0-9612 GCA_964349895.1 uncultured Candidatus Peribacteria bacterium
TGGCAATGTCGAGTCTCTTTTGCGGGAACGCTTCAATAGCTCGTGGGTCATGGACACGGAGATCCAAGAGATCATTGCAGAGGTCTTGAGTCGATAACTCACAGACGATTACTTCTTCTTGTTACTCTTGATGAATTGATCCAGGGGAAGACTCTTTTCCCAGAGTACTTCAAACATCGTTCGGTAGGTTTTTGCGAGCTCGGAGCTTTCGATGATGGTGACGAATATCGTGTCGGAGTACGTGAACATCACGATCTTGTTTTTGAGTATGAGGTGCTCGGTGTGGCCGAGCTCATAGGTGAGTGGCAAGAGCTGTGTACGAAACGTCTTGCTCTGAAGATGGCTAAAACTTTCTGCCCACTTGATACCTTCTTCGTTGCCGTAGTTGAGCTCTCGTACTCTCGGGTTTTGGATACTGCTGATCGTCTTTTTATAGAGTTGCACCAGCTCCGTGGCATTTTGTTGGAAGTCATCGATGCGTGAGATCCAGAGCGCTTCTTCTTTGTTGCTTAGTTCTTGGAACATCTCTTTATAAATCTCCTTTGCCGCAGCCATTCCTTCAAAGACTTGAATCTTTGGCTTCTCGAGAGGGACATTATATATGGTCAATAGATCGGGAAGCTTCTTCTCGATGACTTTACATTGTTGCTCTGCAATCTCTAGAATCTTTTTTGGATGTACTGGTGTATACCACTTTTGCTTTCCTGATATGGCTTCAAGTATCAGGCCCAGCTCTCTAAGCTCATCCATGATCAAGTATACGGTAGGCCTTTTAAGATGGGCTTCTTTTGCAATGGTGCTGATAGAAGCTCTGCCGAGCTGAAGCATGGTGGTGTAAACGGTGTACTGTTTTTCGGTGAGCCCGAGCTTGCCGAGGTCGTGCATATATGGGGTATTAGTATGTCAACAATTCTGACACATGTAGGATGCTGATTGCAACTATAGCCTATTATAGCGCAGATGTAATGATTGTCACAAGTAACCCTATTTGACGCATATGAGATATGCGCTTATGTTCGATCCGAAAACTATTTAATCTTCCACATATGAACATACAGAAAGTCTTTGCAGGATTATTGCTTGTCTCATCTCTCGTACTCTCTGGTTGTACAAGTTTAGGAGACACTGCTCCTAGCTTGAACTATAAACAGCCGATAAGCATTGGCATCTTTACCTATCCGGGATATGCACCGTATTATATCGCCCAAGAAAAGGGGATCTTCAAAAAGTATGGTGTAGATGTGAAGCTGGAGCAACTTCCTTTGGATAGTGTATTTCCAGCTCTTTCGAGCGGTCAGATCCAGATGTTGGTTGGTACCTCTGACATGATGCCTGTTATGGCTGATGCGGGTATCGCTGTGAAGCAGATACTTGCGACGAGTTGGTCAGATGGTGCAGATGGGCTCCTTACGACCACAGATATCAAGTCAGTTGTCGATCTCAAAGGAAAGAAGGTGTATGTGACGCTCGGATTTCCTGATCATCTCTTCTTCCGAAAGCTTCAAGAAAAAGCGGGAGTTCCTCGTGATCAGATCGAGCTTGTAAATATGGATGCTGACTCTGCTGGCGCTGCATTTGTCGCGGGCAAGGTAGACGTAGCCTGGACATGGGAGCCATATCTCTCAAAGTCAAAGGAGCGTAAGGATGGTCATGTCTTGGTGACGAGTCATGATGAGCCAAATCTGATCGGCAATGATATCCTGGCCGCAAGGACAGACCTGATCACCAATCGACGTGGAGATGTAAAGAACGTGATGCGTGCATACTTTGAGGCATCCGAGTGGTGGGCAGCAAATCCAGACGAGGGCAATGCTATAGCCGCCAAGGTTTTCAAGCTCTCACCTGCCGACTTCGCTCTCGCACATAGCACCGTACGTCAGGCAACGCTCGAGTATAGCATCTCTCGATTCGACAAAACTAAGCCATGGAATCTTTTTGAACAAGCGACAGATGCTTCACGTATTTACTTTGCTGATGGTTTGATCAAGACTCAGCCAAGTGCTGAGAGTGTGACAGATGGTAGCTTGGTTCTTGAGCTCAAGAAATGAATCAGCAAAAGCTCTTATTTCAGGGGCAGTCTATCTCGAAGACTCGCTATGTGCTGCTGTCAGGTTTGAGCCTGGCCGCAGCCTTTGGGCTCTGGGCATTCCTAAGCTATCTCGGACTTATAGGGCCGATCTTCTTACCAACACCTACTGCAGTTGTCACAGCGATCCGTACTCTTTGGACAGACTTTGGATTGTTCACTGATATATGGATAAGTATTCTGCGCGTGCTTGTGGGGTTTGGTTTGGCTGTGATCATCGCTGTGCCGCTAGGTATGTATATCGCTTTGAACAAGACGCTGGAGGCTGTACTCGAGCCGATCATCAGCTTCATACGCTACATACCGCCTTCGGCATTGCTGCCCTTGTTTCTTCTTTGGTTTGGTATCGGCGAGGTGTCTAAAGTGCTGCTCATCTGTTTTGGCGTTTTACCGTATCTCGTCTTCATGGTTTATGATGTCGTAGCAGGTATGCGCTCAGAGCTGGCAGATGTCGCGTATACACTTGGTGCTAGCAATAGAGAGATCGTGTGGAAGATCGTGATACCATCATCTCTGCCAGGTATTTGGGATGCTATCCGCGTCAATATCGGCGCTGCGTGGACGTTTGTCGTCTTGGCCGAGATCATCGCATCGACGACAGGTCTTGGTCACTTGATCATCACGTCACAGCGCTTTATCCAGACAGCAAATGTGATAGGAGCCATAGCAATTATTGGCGTGATAGGGTACCTGACAGATATATTTTTCAAAGTTACGTACAAGATCTTATTTCCTTGGACTGAAGAATCACATGCTCGAACTTAAGCAGATTACGAAAACATATGGGAAGAATAAGAGTGCTTTTGAGGCGATCAAAGATCTTACGTTTTCCGTGAAAGAGCAAGAGTTCGTATCTATCGTGGGTCCGAGTGGTTGTGGTAAGACGACGCTGCTCAAGATCATGTCGGGACTTATGCAGGCTACGAGTGGCGAGATCATTTTGGATGGTAAAAGTGTCTCGGGACCAGGTAAGGACCGCGGGCTCGTGTTTCAGCAGTTTACATTGTTTCCTTGGCTTACCGTCCGAGACAACATCTCGTTTGGCCTTGATCTGCAAAAGATGGATAGGAAAAAGAAGGGCACTCTGGTGAATCACTATTTGGAGATTACCGGTTTGGCTGATTTCGCGTCTTCATATCCCAAGAATCTTTCTGGTGGACAACAGCAGCGAGTTGCTATCGCACGTATGCTTGCCAATGACCCGAAGGTACTTCTCATGGACGAGCCGTTTGGAGCGCTCGATTCGCAGACTCGGTCTGCGATGCAGGAATTCTTGGTCAATCTATGGGAGGCTGAGCACAAGACGATTATCTTTATCACACACGACGTAGGGGAGGCAGTCTTTCTCTCTGATACAGTGCACGTCCTCTCGAAGTCACCAACCGTTATCAAGAAGAGCTTCACGATTCCTTTTTCACGTCCTCGTACCCATGATCTGAAGTTCACCAAAGAGTTCTTCGATCTCGAGCGCGAGATATCTGCTGAGCTTGAGAACTAGCGGGTATAGGATAGCTATGTGCAACCTATTACACATGAGCCCGATAGTCTGAAACAACAGCCATTGTGTATTATATACTTGTCCTACAATAGTACGTGATCGCGTGATTATATAAGACAGACGTTCATTCTATATATCTACTTTAGTTTGAAGTGGCTTTTTAACAACGTGTCGTTCTCAAGGAAGCTGGTCTCTAGGTAAGAAACATATGTGCGTATTTCGTTGATGGAGCGTATAAACTCAACTTCTTCAGCGCAGGGGTATGGATAGGCCCATGAGCTTATTTGTATTGGATAAAACCCAAGTGTCTTTAACTTTGATCTCAACGCATCACGTTTGCTTTTATACTTTTCTGGGATATCAAAGATTACAATTCTCCACTTTCCGTCCCACTTCGTTTGTGCTTTTATTACCATTTGATCATAGATAAAGTGCTTAAGTCTCACTTCGCCTTTTGAGGTAAGCCCTAGCATACCATTACGAGTAGAAATAACCTGAGTACGCTTGAGATAGTCTATGGATTTCTGCACCTTTCGTCTATATTGTTTTGTTTGATAGGAGGTAGGAAAGATGTTGAGAATATCTTGTGATAGGAGAACACCACTAAACAGCAAGCCGCTAGAAGCTATGACGAGAATTGTTTTAGCAATATTTATACTACCATCTTTGTTTGTAACAAAGTCGCATATTCTTTCTCCTATCTTTTCTGAACGTTTGATCCAATTCATCCATGTGCTGGTATGAGATACAACTCTATGATCAAGTGTATCAACTTGTCTTATACTATCAAGCGATCGAGCATCTTTATAGGACAATGCGAATAGAAAGAAAATATCTTCTTATGTCTTATAAAAAGATGTGCTGCAGGAAGATTGCTTTGGTGGCGGGCCAGATGGGTAGCGCGAGCATTTCTTTTTGAGTGAAGAATCTGGCGTCGCGCAGCTCGACACGATCAACTACGAGGTCGTAGTTTTCGACGCCACACTTATACCATGATGTGTGTTGATCATGGATATCACCCGCTGTATCAGCAATCTTATTGCTGCTTGTAATAGTTAGGCCAAGCTCTTCAAAGACTTCTCGTTTGAGGGCATCTTCTTCTGTTTCGCTCTCTTCTATATGGCCAGATGGGGGATAGTAGTATCCTGTAAACTCGCCAAAGTCTGTGTTGGATGAAACGAGCAGATATGAATCAGGATTACCTTCTTTTGTGATGATAGCGACGACTACGTGTGACATGATTATTGTCGTTACTTTCTATTCCAATCATCTTCGAGTCGCTCGATGTCGTCTTCGAGGCATGTACCGAGCTGTGTCTCGATAACGATCAGGTCTTCTGAGCCAGTATTCTCGAGACGGTGAATTTGCTGACGAGCGATGCTGATCGTGTCGCCGGCTTGAACATTATGGGTTAACGCGTCAAGCGTGACGACTCCTGATCCTTTTACCACAACCCATTCTTCTGTGCGTAACTGATGACGTTGCAATGAGAGTCGTTTGCCTGGGAGTACCAACAAGCGTTTTACGCGATAGTCCACCTCGTTTATATACTCTTCCCAGCGTCCCCATGGTCTCTCGTCTTGGTCGAGGGGTTTGCTTGCAGTGAGAGATGTTTCAATCTTGTCTCTTTCTAGACTGGTCATATGTAGTAACTTTAATTATGCTTCGCCGTTTCCTACTTGGACTTTGGTTGGGCGTAGGAGCGTGCCTTTGAAGGTATAGCCATCTTCGTATATCGCAAGAATCAAGTCCTTGGCACCTGGCGCTTGGAGCATCGCCTCGTGCAGATTGTGGTCAAACATGTCGCCGATCTTTGCCTCGATCTTTTCGACACCGCTTTCTTTGAGAATATCGTAGAGCTGTTTGTGGGCAAGAACGATGCCTTTGAACTCTTCTGAGTTCTTTTGATCATCCGACATGCTCTCGTCGCCTTTTGTCATCGAGTCGATTGAAGGAAGCAGCTTTCGGATAAACATCCCAAGCGAAAGCACTGTCCACTCGCTTTTCTCTTTATCGAAACGGCGCAGCGTATTTGCGAGCTCTGCCATCAGGCGGGCATTCTGGTCTTTGAGAGCACTGATCTCATCTTGGGGATCTGGTTGCTCATGCGCTGATGCTTCTTCCTCAGACGTATCTGGGAGGTCCCTGTCATCGATTATATCATCCTGTATATCTTGATCGGTTTCTTTTGTCGTATCATCCATAGTAAATAGCCGCTTTATGGGTACAATATGCTCGTTCATTATAAGTGCATTAGCGAAAAAATCACCCCTATTTGTTCCCCCTCCTAACCTCCCCCGTGGAGAATACGGGGGAGGAATCCATATATATTGTTTAATGAGGTTCTATGGCTCTGTTTAAAGTGATCTGCTACACCTGCAACCACGAGTTCTTTCGTGTCGAGGTGCTGTGCGGAAAGAAGACAGATGAGTATGTAGACCAGTACGAGTGCCCTGAGTGTCATGGTTTTGTGACGCATAAAGCGCCCGTAGAGCGAGAAGACAAAGAGGACGTTTTCGCCCCTTGTTCTCATGCGAACCCTGACGGGACCCCCAATCCTCACGGTTGCGGCTGCGGGTAAGACAGAAAGAGACGATAATTGTACGATTACAGAATAGTTATCAGTATATGTCTACTGTTATTAACCGTTTCTTCGCTTACTGGCTAGAATAAGGCATTTCTTATGTGTTAGAATGATCTGATTCGATCACAAACACATGCAAACGAATATAAAAAACAGTATCGTTTTTCTCCTCATCAGTGCGCTCCTGCTTCGAGACACGATCTTTATCCATCCTCTAAGCAGTCAGGCACAGAGTCCGAGTGTTCCCGCAAAGCCGCTTATTGCGGTTCTTGCAGATGAGTCCGAGATGAGTGGGGCGGCAAAAGCACTGATCGAGCGCTACACCCAAGATATCTCCGCAGAGCTTCCTGGAAGCCGCGTACTTCTCATACCAGTGAGTAGAACGGAGCGTGTGGAGCGTATTCGCCGTATTCTAGAGGGACTGTACTTCGATGGTGATACGAGAGTAAAAGAAGAGTCTAAGCTCACAGGTTTGGTGGTTATTGGCCAGGTGCCGCTTCCTACGGTAACCAAGGCTGGACGAGAGATTGTCAGCATCTATCCATACGTGGACTTTGAAGATCCTTGGTATCTGTATGACTATGATACGGAGCGCTTCGCGCGCAATCCCAAGAGCACCAAGATGAAGGCAGATGTCTGGAGTGGGGTGATCCCGTACACGGGATCAGAGCTTGTGACCTATCTGGATAAGAATCATCTGTATCATGCAAAAGATCCACGCTTTAGTAGCTTTGATCACAAGATATTCTTCTTTGATCGTGATGAGGAGTCGTCTCGTCTTGGGAAGGAAGAGCAGACGCTCTACGAGAATCGCTCTCGCTTTATGGAGGAGTTCGCTTTTTCACGGCTCAACAAAAAACTCTTTAATACGCTCGAAGAACGACTGATGGGTGAAGACTTTATGGGGGCTGCTTCTGACTCGCTACGGTCTCTCATACCGGACAGCATGGTGCCACAGATGATCGAAAACGTTGCGCGGCAGTTGAGCTATGTCATGTCGATATATGTCGATGAAGCTAGGCAGAAGGCGAGTAGCACAGGAAGCTTTGGTGAGGCCGATGCCGAGACGATCCCAGATATCATTACGCGACTCGATGTCGAAGCCGAGTCTTCGATCAAGAACTTTACGATCCTGATGGAGAACCAGCTGGATCAGGTCGTCCAGAATAATGCGACAAGAGTACTGGTATTGGAAAGTCTCAAAGGCGTTGTAAAGCCGGACAACTCAGGGTCTCGCGGAGATGCCGCTTTGGCTGCCTCAAAGGTGCCAGGTGCCACGATGTTTTACAACAACGTCATCAACGGTCACGTGGTGGGGAGCGGCTCACAACCATTCCATCTTACCGACCCTGCCTTTTGTTCGCTCAACCGAGGAAGCAATGAAGATGGCGGTGTGTTGACCGAATCAAACCGAGCGTTCAACTTTGGCACTATTGATCACATGCTACTCAAAGATCCCGACAAGAACTCGATGAAGGTTACCAAGAACTTTGAGAAAGATGACCAGGTAAACATGGAGGCCGCTGAGCAGTTTTATGGTCGCTGTAGTCCACTCTGGATCTTTGACTTCGACAAGCTGGCAGATAGCACTGCTGCGGGCACGTTTCTCACACCACAAAACATAGCGCAGTGTAAACCAGAGCGTGCGGTTTTTCCACTCTTTGATCCGTTTGGAAGTAGGGAAGTACGAGATGATAGTTCTGCTCATACGGTTAGGGCTGACCAGAGTTATCTCTCATGTCTGGATGTAAATCTCCTACGTGCTTCGATCAAGTTTGATGATATTCCAGAGACGTGGCGAGATGGAAATCGTTCTCTCAGTGCCGGTGTGAGCATTGGGGAGATTATCAATCACTTTGATACCAAGGTATTTGTTCCCCTCATCGGTAATATCCGCAAGATTGTATTTGGTAATGGACGCGAAACACGTGTTGGTAGATGGCGCTTGACCTCTGAGCTTCCGGGAATCGGCTCTCAGACGGATCGCGCTGGTATCTTGAATGCCTACCAAGCGAAGGTACAGGGGACGGTGGGTGCGCTCTATGGCTCTGAGCCTATTTTATTGAATCCTTCTTTGTTGCTACCGAGCTCATCTCTGTTTCATCGCATACCTTCTATCGTATACCACAAAGCTCCGGACTCTTGGGAGTATCAGACCAAGCTTGCCAATCTCTCTTATCCTCTGAAACCATCAGAGCAAGGTGGGTATGAGTACAAACAGCTGTTACTTTCATTGTTTAGGGATCCTGGGAAAAAGGATCAGCCCAAAGAGTTCTTTGGTGATACGATCCAGAAACACGTGGTACCTATGATAAATCTGATTGCACAAAATGCACTCGGCAAAGATCTCGTCATGGATATCCCTATCGATACGCGACGCTATGTAAACTTCTATTACATGACGCAAGGTGAGATTGATGGGGAGGAGTTTCTTCCTATTCTCGAGAAGGTGCGCAATCAGACCAAGGCTCATCGTTACAAGGAGATATCATACTTACCGTTCTTTGACCTTACAAAGCTATCTGAGTATGTGAAGAAACAAGATGCTTCCAAGTGTTCTGGGGCTGTGCTGAGTACACCGAGCAGAAAAGATATCAAGTGTTTAGTGACTGCCGGGTTGGAGTTAAAAGCAAAAGAGCTGGGACAACTCTTCTCTGGCGGCGCGTCTGTATCGGGCTCTCTATTCTCAGGACAAGTGATTGATGACACTGATTCCGATGGGTATCCCAAAGACAATACAAACGGCACGGGTGGTGGCAAGATCCACTTGAGCAAGATTGTCGAGTATCTCTACTACATCCATCTTCCGCTCCAGGGTAAGTACAACTACACGTATGACGGGTATGTACATACCAACAATATTTCTACACTCTATCCTGCCCGTAGTGGTGGATACGAGATCAGTGTTCTCAAAGACTTTGATAGTGTGGCGCCTACGCTTTCGCAGACGATTCTCAAAAAAGAGTCACCGCTACCTGCCGCTGAGCGGCGCATCATATTGATGAAGGCGGCTCAGCAGATTTCTAGCACAACAGTACCTGTAGCGGGCGCCGTTCAGCCCTATGTTGGCGGTACAACTAACACATCTCAAGACCAAGCAGAGAAGTGCTTTAGTGCCAAACAGGTAGAAGAAGGCTTGGCCGTTATCTCCTTTGATAAGCTTCCGAAGATCTATAGTCCGTGGGCCGACGCGGTTGGTTGCTGGATCAAGTCTCTTCCTGAAGTGTTTCTCACGCCTAAACCATTTACGTCATTTAGCACCTGGCGTACAGCCGAGCAGGCTACACGCTCCACTCAGAAAACACAGTCCACACTTGCTGCGCAAAAAGCTGAGCTAGCAACACAAGTTCAGTTGTACGAGCTTCGGACCGAAGTTATCTCGCAAGGTGGGGGTACGTTTTCGTTGACGACCAGTCTACTTGGGCCTGATGGTCGGCCCTCGAG
>CAYGIM010000026.1:0-9492 GCA_964349895.1 uncultured Candidatus Peribacteria bacterium
ACTCTCATCTGTACGGTGAGAGTATTTTTGTACTAAGCTAATTTGAAAAGAATCGCCTTGCCAAATAATTGAATTCAACCCCCTGTATCCCCCTTATCAGGGGGACTTCCGGAAACCCTCCTTGATAAGTGAGTCGTTCGACTACGCTCAGACCCTGAGTATTCTCGAAGGGGGTAGGGTGGGTTTTTCCTTTACGCAGCCATAGGCATATCTCCTTGTTCTTTCGCTTCCTTTTCTTTTGCCGCTCTGACCTCATTGATATCTATGATCTTGGAAGTCTCGCCATTGGATTCTGCTTCTGCATTGACCGCCTCGAGGGCCTCATTGAGCGTGCTGTAGAGCGTAAATACATTATCAAGACCGACCAGTGATAGGATATCAAATATCGTAGGGTTGAACTCTACGATCATTACCTTGAAACCCTTCTCCACACTACGGGTATAGAGTGAAGCAAGGTAGCCGATCACCTTACTGTTGATAAACTCAAGGTCTTTAAAGTTGAGAAATACGTAGCGTGTGGCTGGCGTATCGATCAAAGGATCCATAAAGGCCATTACTGCGGCGAGATTTGACTCGTCAACTTGCCCCTTGAGTGTTACCTCGAGCATCTCAGGGTTGTTGTTGATAAATGTATGTGTGTAAAGTACGGCAGTCATAGGATGATGTGTTTAGTTGATATGCTTGTAGATAGTGATCTTGATACCTCCCTTATCGCTCTTGCCGACCTCAAAGGTATCTGTCCATTCTGTCATGATCATGGCCAATCCCCTTCCAGATGATTTGAGCAGGTTTTTGTTGTCCTGGTTATCGCGCATGAGTTTGAGGAGTTTCTCTGGATTCATGCTCTCATCACCCCCTGAATCCTCTACGGAGATAATAGCTTGATCCTTCTCCAACCGAATCGACACATCTATTGTATCATCAGTTTTGCGAGAACCATATTTACAGCTATTCATAAATAACTCGTCAGCTACGAGCACCAACCTACGTACCCAGATACTTGAAAGCCCAAGCAGCTCAAGGCCATTTTTTACAAAGTCCCGCACAAGGAGCGAGAAATACAGATCAGAGGGAACCTCTATCTTGATAGGGTGCTTCAAGATGTGGAGCTTTTTTGTAGTCATAGATATATCAGAAATCGTATTATGCTACCATATCAGAGATTGAGGATGCAAATAAATACTATGCCTTGAGCCAGTTTATCAACGAAGTCAAATCTGTGTACCGGTCCGAACTTCCTACCAAGACTACTATAAAAATTCGATCCTTTGCTCTAAGTCGCACCACAATACACTCTTGGGCCCTATCAGTGGTTCCCGTCTTGCCCGCAAAGATACCGAGCTCCGGATCTTCTTTTGCCTGATTGGTCGTATACTCGTCATACCGCTTAGACCGAGCAGACGTAAAAGCGACGCGGCTACTCTCTAGTATAGGCCGCAGCTCTGGGTCTTGGTATGCCAGAGTAAACAAGAGAGCCAGGTCTCGCACGCTACCCCTATTTACACCGAAGTTGGTCTCATCTAACCCGTGTGGGTTGGAAAATGACATACTGGTAAATCCCTGGGCCAATGCTTCGTGGTTCATGGCGGCTACAAACTGCGCTCCACCTCCCGCATCCGCAAGTACCTGAGCAGCATCATTGGCCGATGCCACCAGCATGAGAGATAGAAGCTGACGTACCGTGAGCAGATCACCACGCTGGACAATCTCGCGCACACCAGGGCGGCTCAGGGGCGCTAATGGGGTTTCTACGCCTTGACCTAGGTCTAGCGTATGACGAGTCACAATAGCGGTCATGAGCTTGGACATGCTTGCATATGGAACGATCCTGTCTGCACTACGTGCAAGCACCGTCTCATGGCTCACAGCATCTATCACCACAAACGCCTCTGCCTCAACTCGGGGAAAAGAAGTACGTTGGTTCTCCCATACAAAAGGAGAAGGAAGCCGCATGGCAAGATCCGTAGGGAAGGTGCTGGGCGGTACTACAAAAAGGAATAAGGAGAAAAATGTTTCAAACATAATGTAATCAATGAAAAACATTTGATCTGTCATTCCCGAGTACCCATCGGGAATCCAGTTCGATAATGAACAAATGGATATCTTTTGTGTATGGATCCCCGATCAACTGCCTTTTTGACATAGTTGACTGGTCGAGGATGACGTGACATCTTGCAAGGTTATATCTTGCTTAGTTTCTTAAGTATCAGAATACCGTCATCCCCTTCTATCGGCAATGTCACAGATGTATATTGGTCAGATAGCCCTTCAATATATGGAAAGAGATCAGACATCTTGTCTCGATACTTGATCACATCATCAAGGACGATGACACCTCCAGTATTCAGGTACGTCAAAGCCTCCTTGAGATACTTCAAGTAGCTTGTCTTTCGGGCATCGATAAAGATGAGATCGTAGGTGTTAGGGCCATAATTATACAACAGCTCAGGATCGATACTGGTTCTGTCATCCTCGTGCAGACGAGGATCCAGGACATCTTTTTTGTTTGTTTTCTTTCTGGATCCCAGACGAGTACTCTGGGATGACGGAGAAGATGGCACTTCAGAAATTGTACGTATATTAAAAAACTCCTCTATCCTCATCTCGTGAAAGGTGATGCACGAGCTCAGATCAAATAGCTCTGCACGCCGTTTTGCATGCGCCTGGAAGTCTGGACGATGCTCCACGGTATCGATATGCCCACCGACTTCAGAAAGAGCTTGAGCCAACCACAGTGTGGAGTAACCAGTACCTGTACCCAGCTCAAGAACTTCATGGATCGAACCTTCTCTAATCATTTGAGAGAGAAGCCTTCCCAGCTCAACGCTTATCACAGGCACATCTTGTGATCTGAGAATATCGTGCATCTCTATAAGCTTTTGTTCTATGTTTTGGTTCATGGGCTATTCTTTATGTCATTGCGAGTACTCGTGGCAATCCAGGGCAGAAAGCAGAGAACTCATGTTATAGATAAATCTTTCCTAAGGCTATTATCTAAATATATAAGTTCATACATCTTAATGGCCTAATTGATTTAGATTGCAGGCGTCTTCATTATAGTTCTCTGGATTGCCACGTCGAGTACTCCTCGCAATGACATACACCAGCCAATTGAATGCTAGAAAATAGTGCAGATCAAGGCGGCTAGGAACGAGCGAAGGAAGGTGTATGTACTTATACATCGAGGAGCGAGTGACGCAGACAACGAAGATATGTGCATTTTCTAGCATTCATCAAACAAAAGAAAAGACCCCCGCCCGAAGGCGAGGGTCTTTCCAGATCAGATCAATTCAGATTGACCCATGATACGTGATACTAAAGGCTTCCTGTTGGAGCACCTGTAGCAGCAGCACCAAGAAGGTTCTGAGCTGTAAGATCGTTGAGTGTACCAGCTACTGTAGTACCAGCAAGATTTGCAGGTGTTGTGATAGCGTTTGTAGTTCCAAGGTAAATAATATTTACAGTGAGACCATCAGCGCTCAACACGAGCTGTGTAGCTTGGTCAGCAAGAGCTGTACAAGTAGTACCAATATCAAATGTAGTGATGTTGGTAAGTGTGATTACACAAGCAGCATCGATAGAGAGTCGTCCAGTCGCAGCAGCACCTGGAGCTACAAATAGTGAACCACCATTTGTAAGACCGAGTGAAGTTGGAAGGATAGGCTCACTAAATGTGAGTGCAATCCTATCTCCGCTATCAAGAGATCCGCTTGTAGAAGCTGGTCCGTTTGCTAGGGTGATAGTTGGAAGCGTAGGAGATGTGACATCTGTTGTTGTTACAGCAGCGCCAGCAGCAGATACAAATGCTCCATTTGCAAGCTTAATCGTTGATGCAGTAACGCCTACAGTACCTGTCGTATCGATAGTAGTACCAGTAAGGATAACCTTAGTTGGTGTTACCTTGATAGCAGCAGTAGATGCGTGTGTACCAGGATAGTTTGCAACAGTTTCAGCAGTTGCCTCGTCTACAGCAGAAGAGAATGTGGCAACAATGTTACCTGCATCATCAGCGCCTCGATCAGAAACAAATGTTGCTGTACCGTTTGTTGTGCTAACTCCTGTGTTACCAGCTGATGTATAGATAATAGCACGTGGTGTGATGTTATCTACAGATTGATCAATCCAGTTTGCAAGAGAGTTTACAGCACTTGGAGAAGTGTTGCTATCAAGCCATTCTACGTCACCATCGTTACTAGCGAGGTTTCGGTCGAAGTTTGTAGCACCTTCAGCTCCCATAAATGCAACCGCTACACTAAGAGACTTAGTAGTACCAGATGCACCAGCACCAGATGAGAATACATTTGCTCGTACAGCGTACGATAGTGTATCGCCATCATTGATTCTGTTATCTACATCAGTACAAGCGTTCAAGTTAAATACGATCTCAGTAGTACCTGTACCTGGATGAGCGTTTCCGCCTTCAATCACAGCACAAGTCATATCTGTGTTTCGTGTATGATTTCGGAGACGGAAAGTCTCAGCGAGAGCATCACCAGAAACAGTTACACGTAGTTTCCTTACAGTTGCGAAGATGTTTGATGGGTCTTGTACATTGTTCTTTGCCTTCACATCTACAACAAGAAGATTGTCAGCAGATGTTGGAGAACCTACTACTCCCTCAAGAGTTGCAGAGTTCTTTGAAAGCTCGAGCATTGTGTGGTATCCATAAGCCTTGTTAGACTTAACAGCAGATCGTCCAATCGCAGCAGAGCCGACAAGGTGAGCGATAGCTGATGTTTGGTTTGCACCACGGATAACCGTGACAACAGTACCAGAGTCAACAGATACGATATACATGTGCTCTGTAGCACCTGCAGTAGTAATCTGAAGAATATCTCCAGCTGTCAAACCTGCAGTAGATGCAAGAGTGATAGTTGTCTGAGAGTTGGTTGGAGCTACACCTACAGTAGTAGATGCAGTCTGAGAAGCACCAAAGGTTGGGACGATGTCGTTCTTACTTCCGTTTGCCTCTACACTTGAGATGTAAAGAGAAGTAGATTGACCACTTCGAGCAGCTCCGTTTTGACCGACATTGAAATCAGCCTTCACGGTGATCAGCTTTCGTCCATCTTTTGGTACGTTGACACGAGCATCACCAGAGAGAGTCCAGACAGCCTCGTTGTTGATTCCGAGTGGCTGTGCAGTTCCGATCTCTTTTTCAGTCGCGCCATCCATCCAGAAGAGGCGAAGTTGCTTGATCTGCTGAGCTTCGAGAGCGTTACCAGCTTTGATCCTAATCTTGTCGATTGTTACATCTTCAAATTGTGCCTCTGCCTTAGCAACGAACATACTTACACCAGCGTCTCCCAGCATTACCTGTCGAGATCGTGGAGTTGTATTGTCTTGGTTGATAGTAAGAGTACCTTGAGCAGTCATAGTAAGCTTAACTGAAGCAACAACTCCGTTGAGGGTTGCACCAGCAGCACCATTTGCATCAAGCAATTGAGCGTTTGATAGAGAGTTTCCATCAGGATCATTTGCAGCAATCGATGAGCTGTTTACACCTAGTGATAGGGCAACGCAGTTATCAGTGTTTGTTGCGCTTGAAGAGATAGTAGCCTCTACAACAAATCCCATCTGTTGACCTGCCTTAACAAGGATAGGTGCAAACTTATCAAATGTTGGTCCTGTCTCTGATCCAGAGATTGAATCAGTGTCGAGTACAACACCTGCCTCATTGAGAAGTTTAAACTCGATGAAGTCATTTGCAGTCTGTGTATCACATGCAGTATCGGTAGGCTTCACAAAGACGAGCTTCGTAAGCTTGATGTCAGCTACGTTGTTTGCACGTAGGTTGAATCCAAGGATCTTAGAAGTTACTCCCTTCACAACAGTTGTAGAAACTGGTGTATTTGCAAGAGTAGCAGTAAGAGTCTTGTCTTCTACTGAAAGCTCATCAGATCCAATCAGGGTTCCCTGAAGTTCTGTAGAAGCAACAGTTTGGTTAGATAGAACACCCTTCACTGAAGTAATATCAGTGTTTGGCGTGAAGCTAAACTTATACTTCTCTGTCTTTACAAGAGCAGTAACAGTATCCGCACGAAGCGTATACATCTGAGGTTGGGTGTTTGTCCCGATCTCAAACTCGTCTGCAAAAGTAACAAGAAGTTGGTTTGCGGTTACAAACGTAGCGTCCACTGGACCAGATACGATGTTTCCACTTGGATCAACGAGCTCAAAACTGCGGAAGAATGACGTAGCATTTGCAGTAGTGAATGCTGTTGAAGTACCAGCAGAGAATGTACGGTCAAGCTTGATCTTGAGACCCTTTACGCGAACTGGCTCACCTCTATTTGAGATAGAGAGGTAGTTCATCGTGAAGTCTGTAAGATTGTTTGCAAGATCCTTACGTGGTGGTTGCTTGAAGTCAAATGTAAGCTGTCCTCCAGTAATGGTAACAGTACCAAAACCTGCAGTACCAGCGCTATTTGTTATACGAGCACCGAAGTTGTAGGTAAGACCTACAGCGTACACATCAGTTGTCTGATCTAATCCGAACTTGATAGTTCGAGTTACACCATCATTGATGTCAGCGATAATATCAAGGTTCTTTGTATTACCTTTCTTTACGAGGTAACCTCCGTTTGGAAGACCTGTAAGATCGACATATACATATCCGCGAGAATCAAACTGAGCTGGGCCGCCGATCTTCTCACGAGTAGAAGAGTCACGCAGAACGATATTTGAAATATCAGATGCGCTTGCAGAACCTAGGTTATCAAGAAGGATCGTCTTTACGAGGATATCTTCTTGTCCAGATGTCTCTTGGAACTTAATAGTACCTACCTGTACCTCATTCTGTCCGATAACGGCTGTAGAAGGAGGTGTAGAACCTGCAGATACAGTAAGAGCAGAAGCAGTAACAGATACGTTTCGCATAGTGTCACCCATTACTGGGAAGTCACCAACGATAGAAACGACACCGCCTGTCTCAGCACCTACAGCTACGAGGTCTGACATCTTCATAACAGAGAGTTTGTTCTCTCCGCCAGATGATGCAGTAGTAGATAGGCTACCGCGGATCTCAACCATAGCAGTTGAACCAGCAGCGATCCTGATAGGACGAGATGTGAAGTTAAATGGAGCAGAATTAGTCTCACGAGTTACCGTACGACCAGCACCCTGACGGATACCATCTACATATACATTTACCTCATCAAAGTCACTAGAAGAACCGATACCTGATCGGCTAACAGTCAAGTTCTTGATAAGAACGTCCTCGTCGTTTGAAGCCGTAACCTCAAACACAAGGTATGGAACGTTTGAAGCACCGAGTGGAACAGATGCAGCCGCAGGGCTGTCTGGAGACAAGGCAACCTCGAGTGAACCATCAGAAAGAGTAACAGCGTTCATGTTGCTATTAGAAGCATTCATGTTGCTGTTGTCTGGTGCATTAACATTGCTGTTCATCATCTCCTCTCGCTTTACAGGAGAAAGAGAATTTACACCAATCTTTGAGATCTGTGCACGAGTCACAGGATCATTTGGACCAAAGAATCCTGTTGGTACACCATCAGCATTCTTGTATCCATCGAGTACTGACCAGTAATAGGCAGTAGCTACATATGGATAGAACCAGTCTGTTGATCGTACATCAGTAAACTTTGGATCTGGTGAAGTCATCATCTGGAGGCCAGCAGCGTTGTCCATGATCTTTGCAGCTTGTGCACGAGTCACGGAGTCGCTAGGACCATAGAATCCTGTTAACTCACCGTTTGCGTTCTTGTAACCATCGAAAAGGCCGTTTTCTACACCTACCATTACGTAGTTATAGAACCATGCGCTTCGTGGAACATCTTTGAAGTCTGCCTTTGCTCCAGTTGGAGTAGCACCTTGTGCTACCTTTCCAGACTCTTGCGCAAGCAATACAGCAATCTTTGCTACTTCTGCTCGGTTGAGCGTAGCGTTTGGTCGAAACGTGCCATCTGGGTTACCGCCCATAATTCCTCGGTTGGTGATGTCATCAACAAAAGAAAATAGAGGGTGAGAAGATGGTACGTCCATAAATGTCTTTGCAGCTGCCTGAGGAAGAGAAACACCGGCCATCATTGCGTATGCAATGACTGCTACGAGTGAGCTCTTCGCCACAAGCTTCTTTGCGGATTCTGACATAGTAGCGTACACATAAATAAATACAGGTTATCAAGGCACAACCCTGATAACGGAAACACGCGTGTTTTTGGTTTGTGGTATGTATATCGCATATATAAAACGCTTTCGCGTGACTAGGGAAGCTACCCTAAACATACTCTTGTTCATCAGTTCGTCTCCGTCGCTGTGTGTCGATACACACAATCAATGCGGTAATGCGAGAACTTGTTTCCTATTTTTCAATGAACGATGACGATAAATCACTGGCAGATTTTTAGCGCCACTACAATATAGAATTGTAATCTCGGAGCAAAAACCGTCAATACATCTAAACGCCATTTTTCAAACAAGTTAACGTGTTTTTCGCCCATACCGTTACACTCAAGAGTGAAAACAAACGAAATTTTATTTGACAACAGAAACCATGGTTTTAATATACCATCCCAGCACGGTATCCGGGAGATAGAGGAAATGCGAGAATATATAAGCGGAAATAGCAACGAATCATAGAGAAACATAGGGAAATAGAACATCACGCATACACTGCCTATCAATATGAATACACCATCGCCCAAGCGATCGCTCGTACTGGTTACTACAACCCTACTGGCTCAGCTAGTTATCATTATCGCACTTGTAGGCAAGCTACTCCTGCCTTCATGGGGCGAGGCAAAACCACACGAGGAGACCAAAAGGTCCTACCTAGAGACCATTGTGTCTCACGGCGGATCTATAACCCTCTTGCAAAGAAGTGATAAAACCACCGAGGTACGGGCTCAGAATATTAGCACTGAGACCCTTGAGCTGATTTTACAAGACCTACCACGAGGAGATGAAAAGCTGATTGCCATACGCTACAATGCCGAGTCGCACGAGGTGGTAATCATCACGGCTCATAATGACACAAGCAAATAGCGATGAATGATACCTTTTATATATACAGAAAAGAGGACGCTACCCCTGCAAAGCCGCAGCCACCTTCCGAGTCTGACGCAGATATCCACAACTTCTGGGGTTCACAGCACGATGGCTACACCCCGACCGAGCTTAAGAAGCGCGAAGAAGAGAAGCTCTCCGATCTAGAGACAAAGAGGCTCACAGGGATACTCATCTATGCAAACATGCTCCTTGCCGCAGGAATAGCGATACTCTTGATCGCAGTATTCTTTAGATAAGTAATTTGGATTGAATATGCTACCCCCTCCTAACCTCCCCCTGCAATAGCCAAGGGGAGGAATAATACAGAGGTACTCGTTGCGCTCCAGGTAGCTCCTTAAGAAAATGCTGGATAATAGATTTTCTGTCATCCTCGACACCGATCGAGGATCCAGGAGATGTAATGATGCGCATTATAACCTGGATCCCTCATATGCATGGATGACAAAACGAATGAGTCTCTTC
>CAYGIM010000027.1:0-8904 GCA_964349895.1 uncultured Candidatus Peribacteria bacterium
GCAATACGCTCTTCACCCTCGTGGGTGAGAAGATCGACTCCAAGTCAGCCCATCTGATGGGTGCTCTCTGGCACAGCTACTCAAGTGAGCTCATCAGCTCATTTGAGGACATCGAGCTCTGGCTTCCTGTAGCCGGAACCGCCGAAACCCGGATCTACGGATTCGCGATGATCACGACTCCCCTGTTCGGCGGCAAGCTGGGGATCGCAACCGAGCACAACATCCGTCCCGCTACTGGCAACTGGGACGAGCTCGCAGTCGGACCAATCTATGACATGGGTAAAACCATGCTCTGGGCTGGATACGACTTTAGTCCAAGCAAGTCAGACAGCGATACTATCTTCGTGAGAACGATGGTAAAGCTCTGATTCACCCAGACAAAAAGATCCGTCATCCCGGAGTACTCATCCGGTCGTTCGACTGAGCTCAGACCCTGAGTACTCTCGAAGGGGATCCAGAAAATAAAGTAAAATGAATAAACCAGCCCTGTGCGTGCACAGGGCTTTTTCTTTGTCTTATTCCTTCCCCACACTACGGTGGGGAAGGTTAGGAAGGGGTCCATAATCTCATCCTTTTATTTATCTTAAGATTGCTAAAAGAAGATCAACATTAATACTGGATTGCCCTTCAAGGGTCTGAGGACCCGTCAGGATCTCGAACGACCACGAGTACTCGCAATGACATAGCTGAAATATCATGCGAGAAGCACATAACTCCCTACGATGCATGCCGTCTCGGCGCGAAGGATTGAGTGTCCGAGAGTCACGACATCTGTACCCAGCGAAACCAAATACTCTTTCTCCGTGTCCGTGATTCCCCCTTCAGGACCCACAAAAAGCGAAACTAGTTTGGATTTGTCGAGAGATACCTCATGTAAATTCTTAGATGTAGATGTACGCTCATAAGCGAGAAACGCAGGTGTCTCTATATCTTTTAAATCCTGCGAGGCTACCACATCATGCAATACAGGCATGATGATATTCTCTGACTGCTCAAGTGCTTCTTTGATAATCCTCTCTGCCCTAACCCTCTTATTTCCCGACAAGTCTTTTATCTGAGAACGTTCAAATATCACCGGATGAAAGTGGGTCACACCGATCTCTGTACACTTCTCCAGTACCAATTCTGTATGGTCTCCTTTCAGAAGAGAAAAGTATAGATGAACTTCGCGCCTAGGGAGAGGGCGGGTGACTTCGGAGATGCCTTTGAGAAGGAGCGACTTCTTAGTGAGTTCGAGGATCTCATAAGTCAGTTCTCTCGAAGATGAAGACTGGATTGCTTCGGGTACTCGCAATGACATACCTCCTACGGAGGGGGGACAGGAAAACAAATTGATGTGTTCTCCCTTTCGCATGCGCAAGACATTTGCAACTTGATGCACGAGATCTGGATCATCTACACCAAATGCCTCTCCTACTTCGCCCAGCGAAGTGTCTATATAGAAACGATGTATGGTAGTCATAGAAATGAATTAATCTGTCATTCCCGAGTACTCATCGGGAATCCAGTTCCATAATGTACTATTTAATAATCTTTTTCCTGGACCCCCGATCAACTTCATTTTTGAAATAATGGACTAGTCGAGGATGACATACTGGAACTAGACTTTCTTGAGAGCAATAACGATAGCAAACTCCTCAATCGTGATCTCGCGTAAGATGTCATGCGTATCCATCTTATCTAGCTTCACATCTTTACTCAGTGTCTCGCGCGCGATGTATGGTGAGTGAGCCTCGAGCACTCGTCGTATAGGGAATTCAGGCTTGTGAGTATGCATGTGCTCACCGATATCGATATACGTCACTATCTGGTCAGAGACGTTGTACAAGGCCTCCTTTCGCAGGTCCTGGATAAAGCGCACGATGTCTCGCGCGATACCCTCATCGAGCAGCTCATCAGTGATGGCTGTATCTAGAGCAACTACGATCCCCTTCTGACTCTCTACATCCAGGCCTTCCTTACCGGTATAGAGTATCTCGACCTCGCTACCCTCTAGGACCACGTCTTCTATCTGTACACGACCATCATCCAGCACCGTGAACTCGCCTGCCTTTCCTTTACCAATGATCTCTTGTACGCGGCCACCAAGCTTAGGGCCAACGAGACGTGCATTTACATACGCTTGTGGCGTACCTAGCTCACTCGGATCAGAGACGAGCTCTATCTCCTTGATATTAAGCTCCTCTAAAATTAATGAAGAATACTTCTCAAAGACTTCCTTGTATTCATCATAGTGAGGGACCGCAATCATAACTTTATTTAAAGGTTGACGTACTTTGATGCCCTTTTTAGCACGAATAGAATGTCCCAAGCTTATCAAACCGCGCGCCCTATCTGTCAAAACAGCAATATTCTTCCATTCATCATAATTACCAATTAAGTCCCCTACATTCTTTGGCCACTTTGAGAGGTGAACAGAATCTTCCCCCGTAAGCTCACGATAGATATAATCTGTGACAAAAGGCATTATCGGGCAAGCAGCCTGACAAAAGTGAATCAATGCTGTGTAGAGTACACAGTATGCATCATCCTTGTCTTGGTCGTTTTCACTTTTCCAAAATCTACGACGAGACCTACGAATATACCAATTAGTAAGATCCTCAATAAATGACGTAAGAATCTTTGTGGACTTTAAAATATCATAAGTTGATAATAGCCCATCTACACTAGCTACCGTATCGTACACTCTCATAAGCAACCATTTATCTAGTTCATTTGTAATATTATGCGGATGAAAGCTCTTCATCTTCTCTCGTGACCAACCATCGATGTTGGCATAGGTCACAAAGAAGCTGTACGTGTTCCACAGAGGCAGAACAGTATTCTTTACGACCTCGGCCACACCTCGCTCTGCAAATCGCAGCGGCTGAGCAGCCACTGCAGGAGAGCTCATCAAGTACATACGCATACTATCAGCACCATAGGTGTTGAATACATGTGAGATCTCAGGATAGTTCTGAAGCTTCTTTGACATCTTCTTGCCATCCTCAGCAAGAACCATGCCGCTCACGATGACGTTTTTAAATGCAGGCTTGTCAAAGAGTGCCGTCGAGAGAACCAGGAGTGTATAGAACCATCCACGTGTCTGATCTTGTGACTCAGCGATGAAGTCTGCAGGAAACAGCTTCTCAGGTAGTTCCGGATGCTCAAACGGATAGTGCATGTAAGCATACGGCATCGAGCCACTCTCAAACCAGCAGTCGAGGACCTCGGTAATACGCTTCATACTTCCTCCGCACTTCTCGCACTTGATCATCAAGTAATCCACGAAGTGCTTGTGAAGATCATGTACGCTATAGAGTGGATACTCAAGCGTGTCGCAGTACGTAGGACCGTACGAGTTGAGAATATCTACATACGACATGCCTTCATAGATGTGCTTGGCCATACGTAGCAGATCTTTGTGAGTTGCCACAAGTACTGTCTTGCCTGGATGCTTGCTATAGACATCGCTCAAAAATTCACGCAAGCGCTTCGCAATATCATCATAGTTCTCTCCATTTTCAGGGCGGATGTATGCACGATCATGAGCAGAGTTAAAAAGTCCTCTCCACTCGTCGATATCACCATTATCATAGATACCTCCATTGGTATCATTGAGACGAGGATCCACATGGACCTCAGCTTGTAGACCAAGCTGCTTCAGTATTTCTTGTGCAGTCTCCTGAGTCCGCACCAACTCTGACGCGTACACAACTACGTCTCCATCAATCTTACCTTTGAGCTGATCTCCTGCATGCACCGCATGCGTCTTGCCCAGCTCGGTCAGAGGATACTCAAACTCTGGGTTGGCATTCATGATGTCTTGCACATTGTGCTCAGCCTCACCGTGACGAACAAAGATGATCTGACCCGTATTCGTCATCTTCTCTTTGAGCTCCTCTTGGCTACCGATACACAGAGTATTACCACATGTCTCGTCTTCACATCGCCATACTGGAAGCGGTGTGCCCCAGTATCGATTGCGGGATATTGCCCAGTCGGGAGCGGTCTTGATGCCATGCAGCATTCGTCCTGTCTTTACATGCTCCGGCATCCAGTTGCTTGTCTCTGTCGCGGCAAGTGCCTTTTCTTTGATCTTCTCTACCGCCACAAACCATGTCGATACAGCCTTGTACATAAGCGGTGTGTCGCAACGCCAGCAGTGAGCTACGCTGTGTGTGATCGTCTCGTGACGTATCAAAAGTCCTTTCTCTTTGAGATCTTTTACGATGTCTGGATTTGCCTCAAAAATCGTCTTTCCTTGATATGGTGGGACCTCGGCAGTAAACGCCCCTGTGGCATCGATCGGGTTTACCAGAGGCAGCCCCGCTTCTCTGCAGGCAGCAAAGTCCTCCTCACCAAACGCTGGAGCTTGGTGCACCAGTCCCGTACCATCGGTAGTAGTGACATAGCTTGCAGCAATCACATGGAATGCACCGTTCGCTTTCTCCTGTGCAAAGAAGTCAAAGAGTGGTGTATACGTCTTGCCTACGAGCTCTGATCCCGTGTGCGTGGAGACAATCTCATATTCATCTTCTTTGAAGTAGCTCTCGAGTCTCTCTGATGCAAGCAAGACATGTCCAAACTCTTGGTGCTTGATCAGCACATACGCAATATCGCCTCCAACAGCAACGGCGACATTGCTCGGCAATGTCCACGGGGTTGTTGTCCAGACCAAGAGTGAGACTCCCTTGATACCCGCGAACTCTTCTTCAAGGTTAAACCGTACCGTGACTGCAGGGTCTTGTTTGTCACCATACTCGAGACCTGCTTCAAAGTTGGAGAGTGGGGTAGAGCATCGAAAGCAGTAGTGCAAGATCTTGTGACCTTCATAGACCAAGCCCTTGTCCCAGAGATTTTTTACCACCCACCAAATACTCTCCATATACCATGGCTCCATCGTCTTGTAGTCATTGTCCATATCTACCCAACGTCCCGATCTTCCGACTAACTCTCGCCACTCAGAGACATAGCGAGAGACCACACTTCGGCACTCTTCGTTGAACTTCGCGATACCAAAACGCTCCTCGATATCTTTCTTGCCATTGATGCCCAGCTCCTTCTCGACCAAAAACTCTACGGGAAGTCCATGGCAGTCCCAGCCAAATCGCCTATCGACATAACGCCCCTTCATCGTCTGAAACCTCGGCAAGATGTCTTTGAGCGTACCTGGCAGCAAGTGCCCGTAGTGAGGTAGTCCCGTCGCAAATGGCGGCCCATCGTAAAACACATATGGCTCGCCGCCTCGGGTCTGCTCTAAGGACTTTTCAAATATGCTTTGATCTTTCCAGTAAGCGAGGATCTCTTCCTCAAGCTTTGGGAATGATTGTTTTGGGTTTACTTCGCGAAACATACAACATTACATTACAAACTACTTTTCGTTCTGTCATTGCGAGTACTCGAAGTCTTAGATCCGCCGGGGCGCGCAATCCAGAGTTTCACTTTCTTATGGATCCCCAATGAGTACTTGAGAAGGACAGGATTTTTCTCTACTTATTCATCTGGTGCTTCTTAGGATCAAAGGTCCGATCAAAGCAGAAGTGGCCTTTAGGATGCCTCCAAAACTCATAGGTATCATTGTATGGCATATCGTACATCATAGGCCTTGAGCTATTCATCATGGTAGAACCAGAAGACTGCATCTCCTGCAGCGTATCTGTCTCAAACACCGCACAGATCTGAAACGTGCTGCCAGCTTTCTTGATATACTCATACTCCGCATTACTCAGAGGATCACGAGGAATGCTGATTCCTCGAATAGGGTCTTTGAGCTCATTGAGCGACTTAGGAAGCACGAGATTGTTCTCATTCCAGTACATAAGAAGTGATTGTACGACCATGCCCATATTGCTTATACGTATATCGTCATTTTGATAGCTACGAGCCATCGTCGGCGTTCCTACAGATATGATCCCCGTGACCAAAACGATCAAGATCATAGCGCCGCTGATCCACTCACAAGCCACCTCACGCATATGAGCTCTACCCTGCTGTCGACCGCGGTAGATAGCAAACGCCAGCGCTGAAAGAAGGAGTACCCAGAGACACTTGAGTGTAAACCGTACAGTGAAGTCACCCGCAAAGAGATACTGTAGTACCACGATAAGATCCACCATCGCAATACATGCCAGAATAAACAGGGTAATGCTAAACAACCAGTGCCGTACTTGCGAAGCAAGCATCTTTGCTCCTAGCGACTCGATCTTTTGTATGCGATACGTAGTCACAGCATACAAGATGCCACTGACGATCAGCATAGAAAGAGATGTGCGGAGCGAGTAGATCGATCCACTATACATATACTGATACCATCCGCCGATCGGCATGAGCCGATTGAGGATTTCAAAGAAGATGCTTGAGACAGAAAAAAAGATGATAAACAATAAGACCATCTCAAAGAGCATCAGGCAAGCATCCAGAGATGTATAGTGTTCGTACTGCCCTGCAGGTAATTTCTTGGCTCTCGGCATACAAGAATGTGTTAAAAGCTAGGTAAGAATAGACGTACCTGTATAATACCTGTATACTTGGCTATTACCAGATTTGCGTATCCGTTTTTCATGAGCAGTGTGCCTATTATTCAGATTCTCGAGGAGTCGTACCGTGAGACCGTCGACAACAAACAGCTCGTACTGTTTGCCCTCCTTCCGTCTATTATTACCAGTATCAGTAGTCTCTTTTTCTTCTCGTCATTGTTGCTCAATATATGGCAACAGATAGACCTCCCACAACTATTGGTCATGGAAGCCGTGAAAGGAATAGGTATCCTCGCTACTCCCAGCTATGCATTTATGGTAACACTCGGCACGATCTTTCTCGTGATCGTCTACTTTTTGGTTCAGCCGATCGTCGATGGTGGCTTGACCAAGATGGTAAATAAGATCATACAAAAACACCCTTGGCGGATACGGCAGGGTATTCACGCTGGATTTATGTACTTCTTTCCCATGTTTGAGCTAAGAGCGCTCATGTTTCCTTTCCAAGTAGCGACCATGTCGTTTATGGCATCACAGATTATCAGAAACTTCGGATGGAAGTTTTTTCTCGAGCTCTCCCCTTTTCTTTTGCTCATCTTTATGGCAAGTATTGCAACGCTATTTATACTATCCTTTACCGAGTATGCTATTGTGCACGACAACATGCATATCAATGATGGACTCAAGCGGAGCAGCTCGCTCGTCATGCGTAACCCCGGCCATACCCTCGTGATATGGGTAGCACTTCTCCTCGTGTTTGTCAGGACTCTGCTAGTTCTTGCTCTGATATTCTTATTACCTCTGGTACTCATCGTAGCTGGTACATATTTTTATACCCACCTCGAGACATCGATCAGCATGTATATATTCGGAGCACTCCTCCTCGTCGCACTCGGTATCGTTGCCTATACATCTGCTCTGATCAATGTATTTACGACCTTTGTCTGGGCTAAGACCTACCGAGTATTGACGCAGGAAGAAGCTTAGTATGTGTTGCTCTCGATATGTTCGCTCTGTGCATAGGCCTGTGTCGTATGAGGAATATGGGGAAACAGCAAATATGAAAGTGCTATCATTACAATGATAATACTTGAGACAAAGATAAAACGCTCCTGCTGTCTGACTCGCATCATACGAAAAGAATACTAAGATTACTTAGACTAGATTAGCATATCTGCATGATCAAAATCAACCAAAGAGAATATATACATGTGACTATCACACAATTACACACGATATGGCAATCAAATGTTTAGACCCCGAAGAAGGATATGATCGCGCTTCCGAAGAATATGGCAGATACGAGAAAAGCCTCGAGGACTTTGATGGCAAAGCGTTCTTTGCACTGTTGCCAAGCATAACAGATGCTTCAGTTATCGATCTAGGCTCAGGAACAGGCCGCATAACCGTCGAGCTCATGAAGCGCTATGCACATGTCACCGCTGTTGATGCATCACCCAAGATGCTTACGTTACTTCAAAAAAGAGTAAAGGCAGTTAAGTCAAACTCTCTGTTAACGAGCGTCGTAGATGATATATGCCTGCTTTCGACCCAAGAAGACGAACAGTATGATCTAGCTGTGACGTCTCTTACTATATGCCATATAGCAGATATCGCTGAAGCCTTCGAGAACTGGTACCGAATACTCAAACCCTCTGGTAAGCTTATCATCTGTCACAATATCCAGCGCCGGGAGTTTACTTTTGGACATGGGAAAGATGCTTTTAAGATCCAGACGTATTTTCATAGGATCGAGGAGATATTTGCCACTCTGCAAAAACAAGCATTTCGTATCACCCTATACAAAGATCACCAGCACAAAGGTGAGACTCTTTCCTACTGGATCGTGGCACAGAAGTAGAAAGGTCCATCCCTTATGTATCGCTGCTCAACTATCTGGTATCTTATGAGACGCTATTCACAATACCTGGATCGCCACGTCGGAGTACCTCCTCGCAATGACATAGAAATATACTGGATCGTGGCACAGAAGTAGAATAATCTATATTTGACATATGCACATAACATTGTTGTATAATATATACGTATTCAATAACACATATGTATGCAACAAAAGCACTTCAAGATCGGACTCATGATCTCTGGTTCTCTTGCTGCGCTGACGCTAGGTGCATTTGCTCTCACTCCAAATCAACTCAACTTGGGTTATGCAGAGCGAGCAGTACTCTATGACAACTATCCACACCTATCAACGACAGGAAGTACGATGATGTCGGGCACCGGAGCTCGTATGAGCCAAAGAGATGCTAAGGTTGCCTTACGCAAAGTACGAGCAGAAATGCTCCTCATCAGACAAGCACTGGTACGTATACAAGAACGACTTCGTCTAAAAAAGACTCGAACAATGAGTGGAAGCACTCTTGAACCAGAAAGTATGCTCAAGACTATTGTTGCCGAGATCCTAGATCTGCGTACGAAACTACAA
>CAYGIM010000028.1:0-5691 GCA_964349895.1 uncultured Candidatus Peribacteria bacterium
CTTTCAGAGTAGAACAAACCCCCTTTAATTCCCCCTTATCAGGGGGACAAAGCCTTATTGATTATGGTAAACGTGTTAGATAAGCTGCCGCCTCAAAACCTAGAGGCAGAGCGAGGAGTACTGGGGTCGATCTTGATAGACAAAGAGTCTGTGTACAAGGTCTTGGATTTTTTGGATCCTGCCGACTTTTACAGCCAGCATCACCAGATCATTTTTCAAGGTATCAAAGAACTCGTCTCGCAGAGAACTGAGATAGATCTCCTCACCTTGTCTGACAACCTCGAGTCACGAGAGTTGCTTCATGTGATCGGTGGTAAAGAAGTACTTGCTGAGTTGACACTAGAGATCCCTACATCATCGCATATTTTTGAGTATGCCTCTATCGTCAAAAACAAAGCGACCTTGCGCAAGATCATCCGCTTAGGAAACGATATCATCGCGTGTGGATATGAGCAGGATCGTCCGATAGAAGAGGTGATGGAGGATACAGAGAAAAAGCTTTTTGCGGTAACCCACTCGTATGTACATGATCAGTTTGTGCACATCAAGAATATTCTGCACAAGCGATACGAAGAGTTTGCCGAGCTGCATGACAAGAAAGGCGAAGGGATTGTGAAGGGATTGCCTACAGGGTTTGCCGATCTCGACTCGCTTCTCACTGGTATGAAGCCATCTGATCTGATCGTACTGGCAGCTCGTCCTTCTATGGGTAAGACGGCCTTTGCTCTGAACTTGGCGCAAAATATAGCGATACAGCAGTCAAAAGTCGTCGGTATATTCTCTCTCGAGATGTCCAAGGATCAGCTGGTGGATCGTATGTTTGCCTCACTCATGATGGTCGACTCGTGGAAGATGCATAAGGGAAAACTGTCTGACGAAGACTTCTCTCGCATGGGAGAGGTGATGAGTATTCTTTCTACCGCACCGATCTTTATCGATGATGCTTCGGGCAGCTCGGTGGGTGAACTCAAGTCAAAGGCTCGACGTCTCAAGATGGAAAAGGGGCTTGATCTGATCGTGATCGACTATATGCAGTTGATGGCAGGAAACAATCCTATGAATCGTGTGCAAGAGCTCTCTGAGATCTCTCGCTCGCTCAAAGAGTTGGCCCGTGAGCTGCACATACCGGTGATAGCACTTTCCCAGCTGTCTCGAAATGTGGAGGGTAGGCCGAGCAAGATTCCTCAGCTTTCTGATCTGCGTGACTCGGGTTCGATCGAGCAAGATGCGGATATTGTGATGATGCTGTACCGTGATGAGTATTACGAGCCAGATACAGACAAAAAAGGCATTGCTGAGATATACATCAAGAAGAATCGTAATGGTCCGGTCGGAAAGGTAGATATGCGCTTTGTGCCTGAGCAGATGAGATTCTACGACCTCGACGTACGTCGGGTCTATGAGGGTGCAGAATTCGTTTAATGTGTGTATTGCGAAAAATGCACATTTCGGCGTCAGCTGCGTCTTCGCTCCTTCGATGTAGAGAGTACTACACCTCAGTCGTCTCAATCCTTGCTTCCTGGAACTGCACTATTTTTGGCAATACCCAAGAGTGCGCTTCAGGAATGTAATTGTTAGTACTCGAATCTAGAAAAACTTTCTCTTAACGTAACTCCATCCTTACGTTAAGATGATCCTATAAGTTGTCTCAGGCACGATATGTCTTCTGCTCCGCTCATCGAGTTTATCAAGGTACGCAAGCAATTTAAGGATCATCCGATTTTATCTGGTGTCACGTTTCGCGTGCAGCCAGGTGATTTTGTCACTATCACGGGTCCTTCCGGTTCGGGTAAGTCTACATTGCTATCACTTCTCCTGGGCGTAGTATATCCCAATGAAGGCGACGTATTCGTGGCTGGGAGAAGTGTGTCGTCTATGAACAAGCACATGCTACAAGTGTATCGCAGGACACTGGGGGTCGTATTTCAGGACTACAAGCTCTTACCCAAGAAGACTGTGTTTGAAAATGTAGCATTTGCCTTGGAGGTCTGCGCCTTGCCCGAGGCAGATATTGTGAAACAGGTGCGCTCTACGCTGGGGTTGGTCGGTTTGGGGACCAAGATGAGCCGATATCCCCACGAGCTTTCTGGCGGCGAACAGCAGCGCGTAGCCATTGCTCGGGCACTGGTGCACAACCCGAGCATCCTCTTGGCGGACGAACCGACGGGCAATCTGGATTCCAAGACATCGCTCTCCATTATTGATCTTTTCAAGGAAATCCATAAACTGGGAACTACGCTTATCCTTACCACGCACAATGAAGAAATTCTTGGGCGGTTAACTGGGAGACGGCTTGAGATTTTGGAAAAGCAGGTGAAAGAAGTGTGACCTTCATGCCCGCGTAGCTCAGTTGGATAGAGCAGCACCCTTCTAAGGTGAAGGTCGCAGGTTCGAATCCTGCCGCGGGTACCATGAACCACTCGCACAGTAGTGCTCGGGTACATGGCACGCCACCTTACATTTTTTCAGTAATGACATCATGTAAGTATTGTGGTTCATGCAGTGTCCTTGAGGAGCTTGCCCTATACCTAAACAACGTGAATGGTTTAGGGGCGACGAATAGTTCACTGCTAAAGAAGATCTGATTACGAAAACCAATTAACAACTTATAACTAACTATTTTATGGTTCACCCAAGTAAGCCCCGCATCGCATTTAAGGTAACGATCAAAGGGCCGCAAAATCCACGAAAGCAAGACGATACAGTGAAGGCGTACAAGAAGCTGGTCAAAAAGATTCAAGGTCAAGGTGAGAGCATCGTGCTCACCAATCAGCGTCTCCAGTTTGAGCGACGTCTCCGCAAGTACAACATGGACCCCGCGAAGGTTCTGTAGAGCGTTGTATGAGGCACGAAAACAGGCACCTAGATAGCAGGGGCTGGTTTTTGCTGTTTGGCATATTTGATGGCTTTGAAACATAGTTATATCTAATTTGACATGTCTAACGATTATTATGTAATATTATTACGTAATAAAAACGATGACGAGTCAAATACCAACACAGAGACGTCTAAGACAAGCTGCTGTTTTCCTCAGTATCTTCTTGAGTATAGCGCTTTTATCTCAACCTATAGATGCACGAGCTTCTTGTTTGCACGACACTTCGACGTGTCAGAATGTACGTATGGGCAAGGAGATTCGTGGGAAGATCAACGCACTACTAGGGCTCAAAGATCACAATCGTAATCAGATCAATGATGCGTGGGAGCATCTTCGCGAGCTTGATGCCAAGGAGATAGATGCAGACCATGATACGTACACTACCCTAGAAGAATACTACTTGTTTCAAGATCCTAAGTCGCCAGAAGCCAAGACCGATACGGACTCATTTGTCTCTCGTCTTACCGGTGCGGATCTGGCTACGAGCCTTTTTGAGCTCAAATATTTAGATCCAGACACGCGTATTGTATCCAAGGACATGTATCTGTTTGGTCGCACCATGCCAAAGTTTATGGTGCATGCGTTATTGTATGATAGGAAAGGGCATGTAGAGGAGATAGGAAGTAGTATTGCAGATATCAATGGTCGATTTATGATCACACCAAAAGAATCCTATACGAGTGGGGAGTATCATCTCGTCTTCTTTGGTTTTGATCCCAAAGGTGCTCTACGGTTTGAGTCTCCTGTATTTACGTTACACATGGATAGCGACTCTCCAGGATCAGAGAAGGTTCTCGCTGTTTCTCGGGTTGATGATGTCCAGATCGATACAGCGAAAGTCCTTCGTGTGCATAGCAAAAAACCCGTGATCTCGGGAAGCATACGAGAGGACTGGAAGCCTACGGCTGAGTTCCACAGTATTATTACCGCATCTACGCAAGTCGCTGATACAGGTGTTGGACTCTTTGCCTTGGCGCCACAACAAGAGCTGACACTCGGAGATCACCATGCCTACGTCGTGGCAAAGAACGAGTCAGATGGTGCGGTATTCTTTGCCAAGCCGGTCAACTTTCGCGTGGAGACACGAGGTAAAGAGCTTACGGCACAGGTGATGTCTGCAGTAGAAGGTGCTGAGTATGTACCGCTAGGATTTGCTTTGACTACGATCATGGGAATCTTTGGCTGGGGGTTGATGGTTGTGATTGATCGCAAGAAGAAGCGGAAAGTTGCTATTACTTGTGAAACTGAGTGTGAACTGCCTTAAGTTTTTTGTTGGTCACATGCGTATAGATCTGAGTGGTCGTGATGCTGGCATGTCCAAGCATTTCTTGTACCGAGCGGATATCTGCGCCGTTGTTGAGGAGCTCTGTTGCGAAACTATGTCGGAGGGTGTGAGGTGTCACCTTCTTGATGATCCCAGCAAGGCGGGCGTATTTGCGTACGATACTTTCGATGCTGACGGTACTGAGACGGCGCTCTTCTCCCGATAGGTCATCGCATATCTTATTCTTTACGCGACGTGAGTAGTTGAGCAGGAGGGGAGTATAGACGTCACTGCGCATGTCCAGATACTCGGCGACATACTGGCATGCACGATCAGAGAGATAGACGATGCGCGACTTTCTTCCCTTTCCTTGTACGATAAACTCTTTGTGGATGAGGTCGACCTTGTTTCTATCCAGACCATGTAGCTCACTGACACGTAACCCTGTGGAGTAGAGGATCTCTATGATAGCACGGTCACGGTTGCCTTCTATGCTACCACTGGGCACAGCTTCAAAGAGACGCTCGAGCTCTTCGCGCTCGAGAAAGTCCACGACGCGATCGGGAATCTTTGCGAGCTCGATCTTTTCTGGAGCAAGAGATACGATATCGTTTTTTCTGAGGTACTTGAGAAATGCTCTGAGCGCTATGACGTGATAGTTCTGCGTCTTGATATCGAGCGGCTCATGCTGTTGGACATCCACAAATCGGTTGAGAAACAAGCGGTACTTCTGGATCGTCTGTTGTGTGATCTTTTCTACCGTAAGTTCTTTGAACTGATCCAGGAATCGATACAGATAGTGCCTATAGTTTCTGAGTGTCCTGGGGGATTGGTTTTTCTGGATCTCACAGTACTCGAGAAACTCATCGATATGTTGTTTGAGATTTCCTTTCATGAACTTATCCAGTTATTGAGAGCAAACGGTGTACTACCGCTCTTGTCCATGGCGTCGTTTGAGAGCTTATCGGCCTCTTTATTTTTCTCACGAGGAATATGGTGAAAGGAGACATGTGTTCCCGCTATCCTTTTCTTTATCTCCGCATAGATTTGCTTGAGGATAGGATCTTTTACTCGGTACTCGCCATTCATCTGTTTTACAATCAGCTCACTATCGAGGCGACAGGTGATCTCTTCTGGTTTGTAGGTAAGCGCATGCTTGAGGCCTTCTGATATTGCTACATACTCGGCTTGGTTGTTGGTCGCGATTCCTAGCGGGACGGCCTTGCGAGCAATGCATGTCCCCTGATTATCGTAGATCACAAAACCAGCCCCAGAGATACCTGGATTGCCTCGTGAACCGCCGTCTGAGTAGAGTAGAAGTTTCATCAAATAGTACGATACATGAGACACTTGTTTATGCAATATGTCTGATGATTCACTTCTTCTAGAGAGCCGATATGAGTGCTATGATAGCTAAACATAGCTTACCGTATCCATGCCCGATTTTTTCAAGAAACATGCAGTAGTCTTCTGGGATGCACTTATGATCATAGGCTTTGCGGTTCTTGTCGTTGCTATCTTTGGGATCTTTGCTACCACACGTGAAGTG
>CAYGIM010000028.1:5701-8598 GCA_964349895.1 uncultured Candidatus Peribacteria bacterium
CGTGAAGTGAATGGTGAGCGATATGGTTTTTCAACTCTTGTCAGCCAAAAGCATACCCTGGCTGAGGACATCAAGCGGTTAACGGCTTATAGCGAGAAGCTTAGTACTGACCTGGATGCCGTAAACAATGGCGCTATATCCCCAGAGCTCTATCCTGAGTACCAGATGATAGCTACTATACGAAGAAATATCTACTCATACATGGAGATAGAGCAGATGTTGGCCAATGCTTTTCGGGATCTCTCTATCCAATACACGTACCTGAAGCCACTACGGATACCAGATATTTCTTTTGATCAAAAGGACAAGCTTCTCTTTCTCAAAGGTGTCTCGTTTCCCGAGTTCAATGATGCCAAGACGACCAATGACATGAGTGTCTACGTAGCGGCATTTAAACAAGCTCTACAAAACAACCAGGTGAAGATCAAAAGTGTCGCCGACGGGAAGCAGTATCGAGAAGACGGCACAGGTACGGGGAGCATGCTACCTATGGTGGATTTTGAGATTGCACTTAATCCTATCACCCATGAATAATATCCTCGAGCGTATCAAGCCATACATGGAACGACGGGAGACATACGTGGTATGTGTCCTTGTGTTGCTCATCATCACTGTACCTATCTATATGTGGCGCGAACATGATATGCAAGTGCTTGCTTCTGATGTCATGACTCTTTCTCTCCAAAAACAAAAGATTCAAGATGAAGCCAACGCCAAGAAGCTGGAGATGGACACCAAGGTTCACGATGCACTTGCTCCGCTCCTATCCCGATTACCCTATGAGGCCGATGTGAAAGCACTCGAGGCGTATTTCAGACAGTATGATATGAGATCGCTGGAGTCGATCAAGATCTTGGAACCAGAGGTGTATGAAAAGGGATTGCTCGATGCGTATCAAGTGCATGTGGTCTACACTATGGATGAGGCAAAGCTACCGGCTTTTATCTCTCTTATTGATGGCTCAACGACTACTTCTCCGAGGAATGATCCTTTCATGATGGTTTTGGATCATATCGATGTGACGAGAGTATCTGGCAACAAGCTCCATGTAGAGGCGCGGATACTGGTCATGGCACGTGCTATCACGTCTCAGGTGCTGGAAGAGAAGGGAAACTTAGTGCGCGAAAAGTACGGTATCGTACTCGAGACCAACTCCGGAATATTTGGTCGTTACAACCAAGCGCTGGACAAAGAAAAAGCAGGGGATCTACGAGGTGCATATCAGGTGTATCAGGAGATGCTGCAGTGATGTCTGTCTGTCGCTCTCTGTCATTGCGATTTCTGATTCCCCCCTTGCTATTTGCGGGGGAGGTTAGGAGGGGGCACCTAGTTTTTCTTAAGACTTTGCCTGAAATGTATGAGGGATTCTCAGATATCATTGTATGCACATGAAATGAGAAACAATCCTACTGAAGCTGAACAAAAGCTCTGGAGGCATTTGCAGGGTAAGAAATTAGCTGGATACAAGTTTAGAAGGCAACATCAGATGTATGGTTACATCGTTGATTTTGTTTGTATCGACAAGAAGCTCATCATAGAGCTTGATGGGAGCCAACATTCAGATCTACTGCAAGTTAATTATGATGAAAAGAGAACCAAAGAACTCGAGGCGGCAGGATATAAAATACTTCGTCTGTGGAATAACGAGGTATTGAGTAATATTACAGGTGTTGTTGAACTTATTCTCACTACTTTAAAAGCGTAAGTAATGGACCCCCTCCTAACCTCCCCCGTGGAGATACAGGGGAGGGATCAGATACTCTTCTGCTTATTTCTTCAGCAACGTGGAGATCGTGTAGTGGTCGAGCAGGAGGCCTGACGTGATGATGATCATCAGCTCGACAAAGAGCTCGTGGCTCATGTACGGTGTGGCATAGCGAAGGATGACAAATGCAATCCATAATACAGATACTATCGCTATCTCCCAGATAGCGTATGTCTTGAGGGACTCTTGTTTGATCTTGTAGCCGAAGAGGGTAATGGTTGTTTTAATCATGGTGGGTGAGTTTGTTACTATATAATACTTATGTTGTATGCTATGTCATTCATCTGCTTTCGTCTCTCATATATAGTCTTGGATTGTTCAAGCATACTTTCATCATTAATATGAGGTTTGTTATCGTTCAGGTCTTTTTTGACAATCTCTTCTAGTTTAGTCAGAAGATCACCTACGCTCATGGTGCCATCAATAAGGTATTTATACTTTTTCAAAACATCGTTCAATGGCCGTATCGCATTCAGTGCATTGTCGAGATTTGTTTGCATCGTCGCAATTTGTTTTGTAAGTTCATCAATCTCTCTTTGTAACTTAGTCTTCTCTGCTTCCTTTTGAGTGTTCTCGGCAATGATTCTCTGACGCTCAGCTTCGTTTCCTACTGGAACCTTACCTCCGAAGCTAAATTTGTTTAGCCCAGATTCTTTTGGTACGGGAATGAGTACGATGTTGCTTAGTTGATTGTCTTTTTGTCTCTTTTGTCTGTCTAGCTCTGCAGCTGCTGGATCAACTGCCATTTTAGTATATGAGTCATATCCGTGATTATGCACTATGCTTATCTGGGTGCTTTTCATATCTTCTGTAACTGCAGTCTTGACCCTACTTATCGTAATAAGGTTATCATTGGAATTCTTATATACTTCTTGCTTCTTTGGTACATCAATATGAGCATACTCCCATTTCTGAGTTTCCTTGTCCTGATTCAACGCATACTCCAAACACTTATTGTTCAGGTATAACTCTAGATAGCTCTGTGCTAACAGTGCTACTTGTAGTTTCTTTTCTACATCATCATCTGATTCTTTGGGTACTTGCCCGGTAGAGTAATGCACGTTTCTGTCTAGCTCTTTCCAGCGTTTACTTTCCACCTGGGCGTGAATCTCGTTCTTTACCAGATTGTGAA
>CAYGIM010000029.1:0-815 GCA_964349895.1 uncultured Candidatus Peribacteria bacterium
CTTGTTGTTTGGGTATTACAATCGCATGATTGGATTTTTTCAGAAAGTTTTTCTGATGGGTACGGATGAGCTGGCAACGGTATTTCACTTTCCTGATAGCAACTTCAACAAGATCCCTGTTATCAAATGGCTTTCATATAAAGTGCTTCCACCGCCCGTGGATCTTCCCAAAGAGGGAGTACTGCTCGGCAACAATCTCTATCGCGGCGTAAAGCGCGAGATACGATTTCTGCGCGAAGATCGCTCGAGGCATCAGTACATCATCGGTAAGTCGGGTTCGGGTAAGTCTGTCCTCTTGCAGAACATGGCGCGACAAGATATCAACAATGGCGAAGGTCTTTGTGTGATCGATCCGCATGGCGATCTGATCGATGACATTCTCGACTTTATTCCCAAAGAGCGTGCCAAAGATGTCATCGTCTTTGATCCATCCGATATCGATCGTCCGATGGGACTCAATATCTTGGAGGCTCACAATGACGAAGAGCGGGATCGTGCATCGCTTGACGCGACCGAGATATTTATCAAGCTGTTTGGTGACGAGATCTTTGGTCCCCGTATCCAGCACTACTTTCGCAATGCGTGCTTGACCTTGATGGAGGATGAGGACGAGGGTGCAACCTTGATCGATGTACCGCGTATCTTTGTGGACGAAGAGTTTATGCGCTACAAGGTGAGCAAGGTAAAGAATCCGGTGGTCAGATCATTCTGGGAACATGAGTATGCGTCGACGGGAGCGCGGGAAAAAGAAGAGATGATCCCATACTTCAGCGCCAAGTTTGGACCGTTTATTACCAATGTGATCATGCGTAACA
>CAYGIM010000029.1:825-4426 GCA_964349895.1 uncultured Candidatus Peribacteria bacterium
TCAGCAAAAGAGTGCGTTCAATATTCGTGAGATCATGGATAGTGGGAAGATTCTCTTGATCAACCTCTCCAAAGGTAAGATCGGCGGACTCAACGCGCAGCTTTTGGGACTTGTAGTAGTCAACAAGATCAACATGGCAGCGATGGGGAGAGCCTCGATGGAGGAAGAAGATCGTAAAGACTTTTATCTCTACGTCGATGAGTTTCAGAACTTTGCGACCGATACGTTTGCTACGATCCTGTCTGAGGCGAGGAAGTATCGTCTTAACCTGATCATGGCACATCAGTATATCAACCAGCTTGTGTCGACGAGCTTTGGCCGACAGAGCACACAGATACGTGACGCAGTCTTTGGTAACGTCGGTACTATGATGAGCTTCAAGGTAGGTGCTGAGGATGCTGAGTACTTACAAAAAGAGTATGCTCCTGTGCTCACAGCCGAGGACATCATAGGTATTGCCAACTACAAGGCCTATATCAAACTCAATATTCATAACACGACCTCACGTCCATTTAGTATTGAGACGATTTATGACATGTCGGGGAAGAATACCAAGCTTGCCGATAGTATCCGCAAATACTCTCGTCTCAAGTTTGGTCGCGCCAAGAAGTTTGTAGATGAGGAGATCGAGATCCGATTGGGTATCATTGCAGACAGCACTGAGCCTCCAGTTGCATAGCATAGGAAGTAGACAAAATTGCCACTGAATAACTCGGTGGCAATTTTGTGTCATAATCGGTCGACTCAGAATACTCTGATACTTCGTCCTGTAGCCTTAGTGATACATCGCTGTTGCCTGATACGTGTATCAATCCAGTGATATTGCATATCCGTCAAGAATAGTGGCATTGGTTTCAGATACATCCTGGGTATACTCTAGTTTGATTTCGATATTTCACCTATACCTAATTTTTAACTTTCAGCACATGATGGTAAACAAAAAAAGCGTAGCACTTGGTCTTCTTGCGGCGTCACTTCTCCTCGTGGGATGTCAGGGGCCAAAAGAAAAGCCAGAAGATGTTCTCAAGAAAACTCTTGAAGTATCATCTGCGATTGATGAGATGGCGATGAATGGAACTCTCGCTTTTGATATCAATGCCGAGCAGGGAAAGAACGTTGCACAAATGTCTGCAACACTCGATGCATACTCAAATGAAAAAGATAGCGCGAATCCTGTCTATGACATGACGCTCAAGCTTTCTGGTTCTGTAAAGAATGATGGACAAGATCTTGGAAAGGGAGATGTTGATATGAATTTGCGTTTTCTCAACAAGAATATCTACATGAAGCTCAACTCGCTTAGCTTAAATAGCCCAGCAATTCCAAGTGAGATTATTGCCCAGCTTGATCCAGTCAAGGGTAGCTGGTATGAGTTCCCGATGAGTCTGATGGGACCAAATGCTCCAACAGATGTGTTGAGCATGAAGAAAGAAGACAAGATGAAGGCTAAGCAAGCTCTGATCGACAACAATGCGATCAAGATAACTGAAGACAAGGGTATCGAGAATGGTATGTATCACTATGCATTCACCCTAGATCCAGACAAGACAAAGGCCGCTCTTGCTCAGGCTCAGGGAACACTGAGTGATGCAGACAAGAAGGGGATGGATGACTTCTTTGCGAAATCAACTCTTACCGGTGAGCTTTGGATTAACCAAGCTGATAAGAAGTTGAGCCGTGTTGCTCTCAACCTACAAGGCAAGGATCCTTCGGGTAGTGGTAAGATCACGCTCAATGTAGCAGTGACTTACCCAACAGGACGGGTTGTAGAAAAGCCACAGTCAAAGACATACATGGAGCTCGTTACGTCTCTTCAGGGACTTATGGGGGGAGGGGCAGCTGCTCCAACTCCGAGCGCACCAGTATTGGAAGAAGGAGGGGATCAATAATAGTATCGATCACCCCAGGCAAAATTCCCTCTTCGCAAATTGCGGAGGGGGAATTTTCTTGCCAAAATGCCTATGCTCCCTTATAAAGTAGTATCAGGAGTGCCACCAAGCTGTTTTGGTGTTGCCTGTATGCTATCTCCACCTAGGTTTTACCTACGACAGTATTTTGTTTCAATCATTTTTGCATGCAATCAACGATTACATTAGAAGAATTATTTGATAAAGCTCTGCATTTTGGACATCGAAAGGAGCGATGGAATCCAAAAATGAAGCAGTTTATCCATGGTGCATTTGGTAAGATCCATGTGCTCGACTTGGAGAAAACTCTTTCCCATCTCAATGAAGCTCTCAAAGCAGTGTATCAGTACGCATTTGAAGGGCAGACGTTTCTGTTTGTAGGAACCAAGGCTTCTGCAAGCAAGATCATCCGACAAATGGGAGATGATCTTCATGTATCTGTGGTCGATGAGAAATGGCCTCCAGGATTGTTTACCAACTTTGATACGATCAAGAAGCAGATCCTGATGCTCAAGTCGATCCAAGAGCAGGAGAAGGGTGGTGATCTCAAAAAGTACACCAAGAAGGAGGCGCTTGTTATCATCAAGCGAAAGCAAAAGCTGATCGCACAATTTGGTGGATTTCAGAACATGCTTGAGCTTCCAGATGTTATCTTTATCGTAGATACAGCAAAAGAGCATCTTGCCTTATCTGAGGCACGAGCACTCGGTATCAAGGTAGTAGCGATTGTGGATACCAATGGCAACCCTGATGGAGTAGACCATATCATCCCTGCCAATGACGATAGCGTTAAGGGACTTACATATATTATGGCATTGGTACAACAAGCTTATGCTGATGGCCGGGCTGCTGGAAATGGCCGGATCCCAGAGAGAAAAGAGAAACAAGCAATTATCATGGCTGAGCGTCCAGGACGTAGAAAGCCAGGGGCTCCAAAGGATATGAAAAAGGGTGGTGGTGGAGGCGGCGGCCGAGGTAGACGTCCAGAGCAGTCTGGAGCTCCACAAGCTTCTGCTCCAACACCGGAGTCAGCACCTGCCGCACCTCAGGTAGAAGCGCCTGCAGTTGTAACCGAAGCGTAACCTATGGGAGACGAAGCCGAGCAAAATAGTTCTTCTCAGATACCTGTGCCGGCATCCGTACCCACAAGTACTTTGGAGGTCGTGAGTGAAAATGAACGCTTGATAAGCGCCGTTGGTTACATCAGTTTCTTTTGCCTCTTGCCGATCATTCTACGCAAAGAAAGTGACTTTTGCCAAACGCATGGCTATCAAGCACTGGCGCTTGCACTTGCTCTTTACTCGATCAAGATTATTGGACCGGTTCTCTCGATCCTTCCTCTGATCAATCAGTTACCGATATGGTTTATCCTCAATGCAGCAGAGATCTTGATCATCTTGTATGCAGGGCTACGCGCGTATCGAGGAGAGCGTTTCGTACTGCCACTAGTTGGTGAATGGGGGCATACACTCAAAGGCAAAATGACCGCTATGGTCAACCCCGATAGTAAATAAACTACTTTATCTCTTATATATTTTAGGTATGGCAGACGTTTCATTGGAATTGATATCAAAGCTACGAGAAAAGACGGGAGTATCTATCATGCTGTGCAAAAAAGCACTGGTAGAATCACAGGGAGATATCGATCTTGCGATCGAGTACCTCCGAAAGTCCGGGGAGGCGAAGGCTGTTTC
>CAYGIM010000029.1:4436-8425 GCA_964349895.1 uncultured Candidatus Peribacteria bacterium
GGTTGCGATCAACGCTGATGGTACCAAAGGAGCGATCGTTTCCATGCTATGCGAGACAGACTTTGTCGCGCGCAATGACGATATGAGCAGTGGTGCCCAGAAGTTGGCAGAAGAGCTTTTAGCCAACGGCGAGGACGCTATGCAGGCGATGTTCCAAGAGATCTTAAAAGACCTTGTTGTAAAGCTTGGAGAGAACATCCAGTTGGGACAGTTCGCTGTACTTACTGGTGATCAGCTCGGAGCTTACGTGCATTCTACCAAGAAGACGGGTGCTCTTGTCGCATTTGATGGGAGCTTGGCTCCAGATCTTTCAAAGGATATTGCTATGCAAGTAGTGGCATCCATGCCTCTCTATGTAGAAGCTACTGAGATACCAGCTCATCTGATCGAAAAGGAGAAAGAGATCTATCTTGAGAGCATGAAGGAGGAAAATAAGCCAGAAGAGATCAAAGAGAAGATCATTGCCGGCAAAGTACAGAAGTGGAAGGACGAAAATACTCTTCTCGGACAGTCGTTTGTAAAGGATCCCTCAAAAAAGATTGCGGACCTCCTTGGTGGCTCAAAGGTTAAAGCATTTATGCGCGTGACAATTTAGCGATCATTCTTGCCCTAGAGACCATTTTTCCATATAATTCTTGCATCAACCGCAAGGCAGCATCATTACCTAGTCAATTTACTATTGTTATGGCAGCAGTTACAACAGAAGACACACTCAAGGATTTCAAAACGCATGATAATGACACGGGATCAACACCTGTGCAGATAGCTCGTCTTTCTCAAGAGATCACGGCACTTACTGAGCATCTCAAAGAGCATCCAAAAGATGAGCACTCTCGACGTGGTCTTTTCCTCAAGGTAGGAAAACGCCGCAAGCTTCTCAAGTATCTCCAGGGTCAGGACAAAGAAGTATACCAAAAGGTAGTTGAGAGATTTGGATTGCGTAAGTAGTCAGACAAGGTTTTGTGATGATAGCCTGATATCCGTACGCTCTTTACTTCGTTACGGATATCTTTTTTATAACCATAGCATGAGATGCGCTTATGACAGCAGAAGTACAGAAACAACTGATTCGAGGTGAGGCAGACATTGCGGGAAAAAAGATACAGCTTGAGTCGGGCATTATAGCACTGCTTTCTCAGGGGGCGTGCACCGTAACTATGGGTGGTACGGTCGTGCTCGTTACAGCAAATATGAGCCCAGAGCCCAGGAATGATGCTGACTTCTTTCCTCTTACGGTCGAGTACCAAGAGCGTCTTTACGCGGTCGGCAAGATCAAGGGGAGCAGATTTATCAAGCGAGAGACCAGACCGTCTGACAATGCGATTCTTATTTCTCGTTTGATCGATCGACCGATCCGGCCTCTGTTTCCAAAGGGGATCTTAAACGAGGTCCAGATTGTGGCTACGGTTCTTTCGGCAGACATGGAGCATGATCCCGCGACCTGTGCACTGATCGGTACATCGTTTGCCCTGTTGCTTTCAGGTATCCCTTTTGAGGGACCGATGGCAGGGGTCAAGGTTGGCTTGATCAAAAACAGCGAGGGGGTCGATACCTTGATCGTCAATCCAACCTATGCTCAGATCGATAAAGGATCGATGGAGTTGGTTGTAGCTGGTACAAAAGATGCCATAACCATGATCGAGTGTGGTGCGCTGGAAGTACCTGAAGAGCTGATGCTCGAGGCGGTCAATCTTGCACATCGCGAGATCAAGAAGATATGTGCATTCCAAGAAGAGCTCTTGAAAGCCTACAAGCCTATGGTGCAATTGATCACTCAGGCACACATTACTGAAGATATTGAGCAGGCTATCGGTGCATTTATTGCGACTGGCAATCATATCGATGGACTCTTTGGGTTGAACAAGCCTGAGTATCAGAAGCGTCTCAGAGCTCTCTATAAAGAGACAAAAGAAGCATTTCGTACACAAATCGCTGAGCATGGATGGGACGAGGCACATATCGAGCATGCAGTCTATGACTGCGTCAAAAATGAGATGCGTTTGCGTATCATGCGTGATGGTAAGCGCCTGGATGGTCGTGCGGTTACTCAGGTACGAGACATCACTACTATGGTGGGAGTACTACCACGTACGCATGGTTCAGCTATTTTTCAACGAGGAGCAACCCAAGCGCTTAGTATCACAACACTTGGTTCTCCTGGAGATGCACAGATCGTGGACGAGATGGATGATGATCAGGAGAAGCGCTATATGCATCACTACAACTTTCCTCCGTATGCAAACGGTGAGGTCAAGCAGATGCGATCTACCAACCGCCGTGAGATCGGTCATGGATATCTCGCGGAGCGAGCTCTGCTTCCGGTTGTGCCAGATAAGTCGACCTTCCCATATGTGATCCGTGTCGTCTCTGAGATCACTTCGAGCAATGGAAGTACCAGTATGGCTTCTGTATGTGGTTCAACGCTTTCTCTGATGGATGCAGGAGTGCCGCTCAAGGCTATGGTCAGTGGTGTTGCTATGGGTATCATCATCGATGAAGCAACTTCATCGAGCAAGATCCTTACTGATATCCAAGACCAAGAAGACTTCTTGGGTGATATGGATTTCAAGGTGGCTGGGACGGAAGCGGGAATCACTGCGATGCAGATGGATACAAAGGTAAAGGGGATTCCCGGAGATATCTTTGAGAAGATTCTTCATCAGGCAAAAGAGGGAAGGCTCCATATCTTGGCCGAGATGTGTAAGGCTCTTACGACGCACCGTAGTGACTTGTCACCCTATGCTCCGCGTATTGTGGAGATGCGTATCCAGCCAGATCAGATACGTGATGTAATCGGGCCAGGAGGAAAGGTGATTAACGATATCATTGCTCGTACGGGTGTGAAGATCGATATCGAGGATAGTGGCCAGGTCTTTGTGAGTGGTACTGATGCGGCACAAGTACAGAAGGCTCTTGAGATCATCAAGTCTATTACTTATACAGCACAAGTAGGGGACCAGATGACGGGACGTGTTGTGCGTATTATGGACTTTGGAGCATTTGTGGAGATCGCACCTGGCAAAGACGGTCTTGTACACATCTCCGAGCTCGCACCCATGCGTGTCAACATGGTCGAAGACATCGTAAGTGTTGGTGACATGATCGAGGTAGAGGTCATCAAGATCGATGATATGGGGCGGATAAATCTTACCCACAGACCATTTTACAAATCGAAAGGCTAAGTTCTATATCTGATAAATGAGCGTAGTATATGTATTCAATCAATGAACTAAAAACAGGGGTATATGTAGAGATAGACGGAACGCCGTACCAGGTGGTCGACTATCAGCACTCCAAGCAAGCTCGGCAAGGAGGTATCATGCGTACGACTCTACGCAACATCCTGACCGGAGCGACGGTGGAGAAGACATTTAAGGGATCTGAAAAGGTCGAGCCTGCTGAAGTCAGTTATGTGAAAGGCCAGTTTCTGTATAAAGACGACAACGGTTACAACTTTATGGATACTGTGTCCTATGAGCAGTTTTGGCTCTCGCCGGATCAGATAGGGGACAATGGTAAGTATCTCCTCGATGGTACTGAGGTCGATGTCCAGGTCTACAAAGAGTTGCCTGTGAGCGTCCGGCTTCCTATCTCTATGAACTTTACTGTTGTGGATACTCCTCCTGGTGTAAAAGGGGATACGGCTACTGGAGGCACGAAGCCTGCTGTTATCCAGACAGGGATAACGGTCCAGGTGCCTCTCTTTATCAACAATGGCGATGTCGTAAAGGTGGATACCCGAACCGCAACCTATACAGAGCGGGTGAGTAAGTCCTGATTACAACGCAGGATGCGTTGTATGTCATTGCGAGTATTCGAAGCAATCCAGAGTGATAGGTATGTTGAAAGATGTATGTGTTTTGAGAAGGGAGTAGGCCTGATGTTTAAGAAACTGGATCCCCGATCAACTTTCTTTTGTACATAATGGACTAGTCGAGGATGACAGACTAGAATACACCTCATTTTGACTCAATGAATTAAAATGTTGA
>CAYGIM010000030.1:0-8387 GCA_964349895.1 uncultured Candidatus Peribacteria bacterium
GACAGATATTGCTTATTGCCGTATTCGGAGGTGTACTTTTGATAGGCGGTATCGTGGCAGTGATCTATCGAAAAAGGAAACAACTAATGTAAGGCATGAGAAAGTATTTACCTTTGTCGAACTTCGGTATAAATGGATGTTTAACTGCACGAGTAAGAACTCATAATTACATAATTGATACACCAGTCATATGAACCCACTCAAAAACCCCGTCGGTTGGTTTGAGATCCCGGTCAAAGACATGGAGCGAGCTATGAAGTTTTATGAAGCAGTCTTTGGTCACAAGCTCGAGAGACACACGATGCATAAGATAGATATGGCCTGGTTTCCTATGAATCCAGAGGGTATGGGAGCTATGGGCTCACTCGTGTATAACGAAGAGTTCTACACACCATCAAATCTCCTCGGGCCACTCCTCTACTTCACAGCATTCAGCGGCGATCTACAAAATGAGTTGAGTAAAGTTGCAGATGCTGGTGGAAAAGTATTGGTAGAAAAAACCCAGATCAGTGAAGAGCATGGATATATGGGTATCATCCTCGATACCGAAGGAAACAGACTCGGCATTCATTCTCGTGCCTAGTACTTCCATCTATTTCTGGGCACAAAGAGAGCCCCAAGTTCCAAATAGCATCTTCAGCAGCAGATGAGAGATTAAAGTAGCGATACACACATTACTGTGTTGTATTGCCTGTAGAATAAGTTACCTTTATCTACAATCTGTCTGTCACTTCTCCTTAAACACCAAGCCCGTTTAAAGCGAGTTAACAAAGACTATAAACCTTTGGGAAGGTCTACAACCAAGCTTATTATTGCTATTTGAAGCTTGAGGCACAACTAGCGATATATGTAGCAGGTATATCACCACTTGTTCCCCAAGTTTCACCGATTTGTTCAAAGATCACGTATATATTGTACCTAGGTTTGTTTCAGTATTGCAAAACTATTTATGAATAAGTCTATAGTGCAGATTAGGTCGATAATAACAGCTTAAGGACAAGCACTCCAGTCTGTCATTCCCTTGAAAAAGGGAATCCAGTTCCATCTATGTTTTGTTAAGGTTTCTTTTCATCTTTTCCAGATGGATCCCCGATCAACCCCCTTTTTGACATAGTGGACTAGTCGAGGATGACAGATAAAAAATCTTTTATGTTTCTTTCTGGATCCCGGATGGGCACGGGGGGATGACGGAATTCCTACATGGATTGCTTCATCCTTCGCAAAGCTATCACGGACACAATCGAATACTCCCAATAACAGAATCTCTACTGTTGAAAGTAAAACTGCTTCTCCCCTATTACCTTGCCATCGAGAAGTATCACGACCTTTCTCGGACTGAGCCATGTGCCCTCCACTCCGTAGCCAGAGTCTATAGATGGCGTCGTAAGATGTATATACGACTTGCCTGTGCAGTTTATGGTAAGTGCCAGCTTATCTTGAAAGCTGTGCAGCACCCACTTGGTAACATACCTATCCATACTTCCGGCTTTGCTAAAGTCTTTCTGTGTAAGTGGATTCACATCAGTCTCGCCTATGTACCAGTTAGCAGAATATATGCCTTTAGCAGCGCCACTCACCTGTGCTGATAGATACACGCCAACCCACGCGTCACCCCAAAAGGATATATGGCCATCAGTCATCTTTTTTGCATGATGGTCTTTATCAGTTGCATCCAGAAGCGCCTGAGGTGAGCCGCAGTTATCCGGCTGTTGATCTGACAGATATACATCAGCAACAACCGCCGTAGGAGATGAGGCTTTTCCTGTAGAAGAAGAAACTGTACTGTTTAGATTCTGATTAACTGTAGGTAAAGTTATATTACCCACTTGCTTACAACCAGCTACGAATGTGAGTGCTACCAAACACAGAACTATTTTGAGTGTATTCATGACACAAGCATATCACCGACTTCTATGATGCAGAAGCTTTTTATTCCTCTAACATAGAGAGGGGTATATACTCAAAGGACATTGAGTGGAGAATATATCTTGTAACCCACATCTATATGAACAGAGTTGTACATTTTGAGATCCAAGCAGATGATCCCGAGCGCGCAGCAGCGTTTTACCGAGCCGTGTTTGACTGGAAAATCGAGCCGTATGGCGGCATGCCGGACTACTGGTATATCATGACCGCACCTGCGGACAGCAAAGAGATGGGAATCAACGGCGGCCTACTCAAGCGACCAGCAAACACGCCGCCCCAAGAGTGTGGAACAAACGCATTTACCTGTACCGCACAAGTGGATAACTACGATGAGACAGAAGCAAAGATCATCGCCGCAGGAGGAAAGGTAGCAATGCCAAAGTTTGCACTACCGGGTATGGCATGGCAAGGATACTATCTCGATACTGAGGGAAATGTATTTGGCATCCACCAGCCAGATCCAGGAGCTAAGTAGCCTTCACTTACTACTCATTAGGCTGTCGCCATAACTCGTAGAGTGAAGGCTGCGATTCAGTTCTATGTTTTAAAAAAGATATTGAAGTCTTGCCTTCTCGTAGACTGGCCCTACACTTTTGTTGTATATATTTTTTTTAGCAGTATATGTCTACACAATCACAGAAGTTGTCTGGCGCAGGGGTTCTGGTCGCAAGTGTTATCGGTTTGGTCTCGATCTTCATGCCATGGTATACCGTAGGCACTCAAACATTGGTACCAAGTACCGTTTCCACTGGTTATATCCTGATGGTGCTTGGCGGCATTGCACTCATCATGGGTCTTATCGGAATGTTTAAACCACATAGAGCATGGGGAATCGTCTCATTGATTATGGGTCTCCTCTTTGCACTTGTTGTATACATGAACATGCCAAACACAAAAGAGCTAGGAGAAGCAGCAAGCCTGATCACCACAAATACTGGTTACTGGCTCTCTCTCGCTGGTGGTGGGCTCATCTTCCTCGCAGGTATCTGGAAGACTGCAACAAGGTAATCGCTTAACATCACAAAAAGAAAGAGCTCTCGAGCTCTTTCTTTTTATTTATGCGCAATAGCATGATGCATTAGACCCATGCTAACTCTCTCGCACATTTGCAACCACGGTAGCTTCAAGCTCTTTGGGGTCGTACAGCTTCACATCGACATTCTCTGAGATTGACCATGTTCCACGATACATGCCTTTGACGAAAGCCACGAGATCATTCTGTGTAGCAAACCTACCTCTATATATTGATCGCTTAAGTGGGAAAAACTGCCATATAGTCGGGTCTATCAGGTACCAGGAGTTATTGTGCTCAAGGATCAAAACATCATGCGACTTCTTGGAGTACATGACATTCTTACCTTTGAGAATATACATACGTGCTTCTGGATATCTGGGGGATACCCAGCACCCAATCAAGCGTGTCATCTCGCTACAACAATCTTGAGAAACAATACATAAAGGCTTGTTACTATGTCTTTTATACAGTGCCACTGCGCGTTTTTGTATCTCTCGAAATATATCCTTCATAGCCTCTGTGTATTACTCTTCTACCTTCTCTAGCTTAAATGTGCCATTCGACGTGCCACCTCCTTGTGAGTTTATAAATGCAGCAGAACCACTAATAGTCTTGTCTATAAGTGCAGCATTTGCACTACTACTTCCCTTCGTAACGCCACTTAGCATACCGCGCTGAGATGCTGGGATTGCAGCGGCGTAGGCCGCCGGAAGTTGCGTATTGTACGTGCTAGAATACCCTCCCGTAAGTAGTAACTTTCCGTCTTCACTGATCACTCCCGTCATCGTACCACCACCTTTGTATGTGACGGTAATAGATACCCCAGCATTGCCAGCCGTTACAGCCCCGACTCCTGAAAACGTAAATGTAGCGTTCCTATCCTGATCTACGACTATAGTCGTCGGCATATCAAATACGGTTTGTGATATATACTGAGAGTACTGTGGATACGCGATACGTAGATTGCCCTTGTAAGTACCGGCTACGGTGTTTGGCTTGAGACTCAGGCGTGCACATGCGCGAGAGTCAAGTCGCGTGATAGTCACTTGTGCAGAGTTCTTTTCACTGATAAATCGCCAATCCCAGCTCAGACTTCCTGCGCTCGACATATGCTGTGTCGAAAGACCACCCAGAGAACCCTCACCACTAAACTTTGCATTCACATCTGTCCCTCCTGATCGTACAGCAGGGAGATTCGCTTCTATGACAAAGTGCAGCGGGTCAGACTTGTCAGCCTTGGCCGTTGCCGATACCTTGGAGATATTCTCCAACTGGTTGATATCAAACTTGTCTCCCAATACCTTTTTTAGCTGATCAGCTACTGCATTGTCCAACCTCATGACTCGCCCACCAACCCTCTGGGCTATCTCCTGCTCTTTCACCCCCTTGGGTAGCAGCTTGGGATTGGTAATCTTTGTATCGGCAGTACGAACCAAGATATCTTTGATTTCTTTTGCCGTAAGATCTGGATTGATCGACTTGAGAATTGCCGCTGCAGCTGAGACTTGCGGTGTAGAAAAACTCGTACCACTAGCAAAGTACGTCGTGCCGTCTGTATTTTCGCCTAGCGCTACATCGGTACCTTGAGCAGCAAGAGTAACCTCCCCATTTCCTGTAGCAGTATTTGTAAAAAATGAAAGACGGCCATCTTTTTGCACAGATCCGACGGTAATGAGGTTATCGGCCTTTGTACCACCCATATCGTAATTGCTGCCATCAAGCGGTGTGCCTTCTACCCACTTGATCTTACCGGTTTTGGGATCTGTCTTTTCAACCATACCCTCATTGCCTGCAGCGGCCACAAATACAACCTTGGGGTGTTCTTTCTGCATACGATCTAAAAACTTCTTCGTTGCAGCGTTATCAAATGCGTTTTGTGGGCCAGGCGTTGCTGAGCCCCACGAATAGTTGATCACCTCCGCACCCGCATCAATCTGCTTCTTGATCTCAGCAAATGTATTTACTTGATATGCTTGCCCAGATGATGAGACAAACTGAGTAGGGTCTTTGGGATCTGCCGTCTTGATAGGATTGTACTTACGTTTTGCTTTGGTAAGGCTGGATACATTTACCTGTAGCTTGTCTCCGAGTCCTGAAGCAACACCACGCATACCGCCATTCCCCCAGCTGGCGCCGACCAGGTTTGATGTCGATGTGCCGTGCGTGTTGAACTCATCTGGTGTGTCCAGCTTATCACTGTCATCAAGTGTTTTTATCCTACCGTCCTTACCATCTGATGAGTCAGTATTGAGCCCCGTATCTACCACACCGACCGTTACCTTGTTGAGATTAACACCACTTGCATTGATCAAGTCCCACGCTCTTTCTAGCCCTATCATCTCGTAGGGTGCTGCCGCCTTTGGGTCGCTATATGCATCCTCAAGAAGTCTACATGCCTTACTTGATACATCCTTTCCTGTAAGTGGCATCATGGGCCCGCTGTTTTCTACAAATACGTAGGTCTTTGCTTTCGCAATCAAACCATCGAGTTCCGCTTGTGTAGTGGACTTCGTCTCGATCTGGTAGAGACCGATGTACTCAAACGAGCCCACCACACTACCTCCAAAATCCTTTGCCACCTTCTCTATATCTGACTGTTTTGTCCCATCCTTTACCAGGACCATCACCATGTTCGCAGGTACAGAAAGCCGAGGGTCTTGGTTGTAAGAGATGATCGATGAGTCGGTTGGCTCTTTGTACACGGCCTCGCCTAGTGCTCCATAGTCTTGGGGAGCTGAAGTGGATATATTTGCAGGAAGAGTACCAGGAGACGGCTGAAATACCGTAGTTACGAGCAAATAAGCAAGAAGCGCCACGGTGATAAGAGCGGCCCCACCGATCAAAAACTTGGATAATCCTTTAGCCATAGTTACATCATTATAGATAATCTACACAACACGATACTCCCCAATCCAGATATGTTAAAGATCTTTTTGTTGCTCGGACTTGGCTCGTGACCTAGGATAAAATCATCGACAAATTACATTCGCCTTCTTATTACGTTACCTATGAAAAAACAACCCGCAACTATAGCCCTTCTTTCCATGACATTACTCACCCTCGCCGGATGTCAGACTCAAGGGTCCCTACAGATAGGAAGTGTACATGCCAACGTAAATAGTACTCCAACGACAGTTGCCAATGCGAACACAAACTCCCAACCATCACAAGACAATCAAAACATCGCTGTTACTCCTATAAAGACAATCGAGTCCAAAACAGCTAAACATAAAGGAGACTATTTCGAGATCACATATCCAAATGACTTCACAGTATCTACTGTCGATGGCGCATATTATGCAAATGATGAAGCAAGCTTTACCTCACCAGATGGCTTAGTAGAGTTCTTTGTATACTCACCTCTTTGGGATGGTGAGCCTCAGGACTACCTACAGGTAAAGTCTACAGAGCAGATGGTAGATCAAAAGACAGAAGAGAGTGGAAAGGATATGAGTAAAAAGGTCGTCAAATGGGTTACAGTCAAAGCAAAGGACGGCTCATACTACCGGTCATGGGTTTCGACCAAAGACCAGGTGGGTACAGGTAGTGACACGCACCACGTCATAGGCATCAAGTACAAAGACGACAAGGCGTACAAGCAGTACCAAGATGCATATACCAAGTTCAAAAGCTCACTGACACAGTTTGCGGATTAAAGATTCAATATTCCCTTCAAGAATGAATAGCATTATCGAAGACGCGCGAACATGGGCAGTATCAGAGATAGAACAGTTTGGTCTGCCTGCTCTTGGTCACTTTGAGATCTCAGAAAGAGTAGGTTTGGAGCTTGCTCAAAACCTTGGAGCGAATGCGGATATCGTTCATCTAGGTTTGTGCCTCATGGACTATCGCTCAGCGAACCAAGATGAGAGCAAGCTCTGGAAAGACTTGTTTCTCTAAAACAAATACACCACAACAAGATACGTTAACTAGAAAATGATCCCAAGGGTCATTTTTTCGTGTTATTACATTGCCTGGATTATCACCTATCGTGTGCTAGAAGTAGATCCTGATGTTATGTATGAAACTGGAAAGGTATTGCCTTCTGTATGAGAGCAATTATGCTTTGACTGTTCAGTATATGTTATCATGAACCTATGGCTACAATCTCGTCGCAGAAAATGTCTTCATACGCTGTCATCATCGCAGCGATTGTCAGCTTGGTATCTATCTTTATGCCATGGTGCAGCACCATATATCAGACGTGGGTACCGATCCAAGTCTCGACAGGATATATCTTTACCATGGGCTTTCTGTCTGTTTTTATGCCAGGATATAGCAACACGGAGAAAGTCTTACTACCCATCGGGGCCTTTACTGGACTAATTCTTTTCGCACTTGCCACAATTGCACTCATCATGGGTCTAATTGGTACTTTTAAACCACATAGAGCAGGGGGTGTCGTGACTCTTATCATCGGCATCATCTTCTCTCTCGTAGTATATATGCACATGCCAAGTTCAAATAATTTTCTTGATGAGACTATAACTATCAATGCTGGATATTGGCTATCAATGGCTAGTGGGGTACTGCTCTTCATTACAGGTCTATGGAAAACAGCAACTAGATAATTACGTAACCCAACACATAAAAACCATGGATATCCATGGTTTTTATGTTGCCTGGATCGACTACATCCCATAGGATAAAATAGTATCTTTATGCCACATATGAAAACACAGTTTTGGAAGCAGATTAGTATCTACACCTGGAACTACATCTCCAGGAATCCGCTGCTCAGCCTCACCACAACCGTGGTGATCGTGCTCTGTGTCTTCTTTTTGCAGACCCTGACAAATATACAGATCCTGGGTGACCAAGCACGGGACAACCTCAACCGACGTATCGACTTTTATATAGAGCTGGATCAGACGGCAGACCTCAACGATCCTCTTATAGCCCAGGTCTCGGACAAGCTCAAAGTCTTGGGACTCACGACTCGAATCATTACAAAAGAGACTGCGCGCGATGAATTTCTCAAAAAGCTAAACCCAGACATGGCCGAGTTTTTGATCCAGTACAAAGAAAACCCCCTACCCGCCAGTATCTATGTCGACACGATCCCCATCGACTCATTTCATGCATTTGAGACGCTGATAAAAGATCCGGCATACAATGCAGTGCTAGATGAGAGAAGCAATGGAGAAAATCTCGATGCACAAAAAGAACGCTTGAAGTCTATCACTCAAGCAGTATCTGTCAGCCAGGCTCTGATCTTTGTGCTCATGACAGCGTTTTACTTCCTGGTGTTTGTCGTCATCTTCTTTACTATCGAGCTCGGACTGCTGGCACGCAGTGAGGAGATCGACATCATGCGACTGGTGGGTGGTCCCTACAGTGTCATCTTTCTGCCATTTATCTTTGAGTCCGTCATCCTGGTACTCATAGGTGCTATCATCGGAACATTTTTGCAAAGACTCTTCCTCTTCGGTGTCTCTCTCAATAC
>CAYGIM010000031.1:0-8258 GCA_964349895.1 uncultured Candidatus Peribacteria bacterium
GATTTTACTGTCTATTCGTATTCTCCAAGAACTTTCTGATCGCTTCATTTACCTCATCCACCGCTCCCGGAGTCTGCCAGTAGCTGTGGCCTGAGTTGAGCTCGTGGATGGCTTTGGGTTCTGCTGAGAACTCGTAGAGCTTTTTTACATCTGTGGGATCTGTCTCTGCATCATGACTTCCATAGAAGTAGAGCTTTGGGATTTTTGATACTTTGATCATCTTAGCCGCATCGTACTGTGCACCATCTTCGAAGTATGCGATAGGGAGTTGAAAACGTTTCTGATGTGGACTATCTACCATGATGCCTGGTGGCATATCGCGCATCTCTATTTGATAGCCAAGTTCTCTCGCTTCATGACTTGGAGCACTTGGTGCTCCATAGTAGGACATGGCTGCTATGATATGTGTCACATGTGGATTGCTTGTGCCGGCGAGCATAGCCACGGTTCCACCACGGCTATGGCCAAATAGCAGAGTCGGTTTGTTTTTATAGAGCTCGATGAGCTCATGCACTGCCTTGATATAATTCGTAGTTGTGAAGAGCTCTATGCCTCCCGGACTCTCCCAGGTACCAGGAGGATCAAACGATACTGCGTAGTATCCGAGTGTGGACAAATACTGGATGTGACTGATGTTGTTGGCATAGTCTTTGGTATCCAGTCTTCCTGGCATTACGAGTGCGAGCTTGGGAGATCTACTATCTCCAGCTGTACGTACAGCCAGCTCAAAGCTTTTAGTTCTGATGATCTCCATAGGTTTATACCTGCTGGTAGGCTTCTTTGAGCTTCGCAATATCGATCTTGTGCATCTGCAGCATTGCTTGCATCACGCGACCTGACTTGGCAGGATCTGGGTCACTCATCATCTGACCCAATCCTTTCGGTATGATCTGCCATGAGAGGCCAAACTTGTCTTTGAGCCAGCCACACTGACTTTCTTGGCCTCCATCTGCCGTCAGACTGTCCCATAGATGATCTACTTCTTCTTGGTTTTCGCAACTCACGACAAATGACACGGCTTCGGTGAACTTAAACATCGGTCCGCCATTGATAGCAGTGAACTGTTGACCATCGAGGTCAAAACCGATCGTCATAACAGTGCCTTCTGGCATACCAGAGGCCTCTGCGCCTTCTGCTCCGTAGCGTGATACGGAAGTTATCTTTGCGTTTCTGAAGATCGAAACATACAAGTTGGCGGCTTCTTCTGCTTGATTGTCGAACCAGAGAAACGGAGAGATCTTTTGCATATGATGTATATGGTAATACGGTACTATCCTCAATCTATCACTGATAGGTATAAACGCCACTTATCAGTCTGCCAGGTTGTAGTAGCTCTTTTTCTGATTTGAAAAGTAAGCCGTTGTGATACATTGAACTTATATATTAGGTGCAACATATGACAGCGATTATCTTGGACACAGATATTGGGTATGATCCTGACGATATGTTTGCTCTATTGTTTTTGCACAAACTTGCAAAGATTGCATGTATAATCACGGCAAATGAAGTCATAGGTGAGACGCCATCTTCGCCGGGTAAGAGGCTTCGTTTCGTGAGTAATATATTGGCTAATCTCGCTGACACTACGACGCCTGTTTACAGCGGCGAGAGTCTCGGGATGAATACAAAGTTTACGGTAGATGAGATGCTAGTTGATGGGGATGCACGAGAGTCTGGTGATCATGTAGACGCTCTGAAAGATGTGATTGATATGGGTGAACCTGTCACGTATATCGGGATTGGTGGGTTTACCAATCTCGCGAAGTTTATAGAGAAGTACCCGCTCTGTGCTTCAAAGATGCGGGTTGTAATCATGGGAGGAGCACTCGACTATGAGCGCCATGCAGGCTGGATCGAGTACAATATAAAGATCGATCAGAAGTCGGTTGAGACAGTATTAAATGCGAAAGGCATAGATCTTACTCTGGTCATGGCACAAACAACCCACAATCCTATATACGAAGTCACATCGGAGTCTCGGTTGTATAAGCGGCTGAAAGCTTCGCATAATCCTGTTCATCAGATGCTTGCACAACACTGTGACTTGTGGTTTCAGAAGCGGGATTATAAGCATGGGACCCTGATGCACGACCCGCTTACCGTGTCGGCGGCTTTAGGGATGGAGTATGTACAGCTTCATGAAGCAAAAGTAGTTCTTAAAGAAGGCAGATTTATACGAGATGAAAAAGATGGGGTCATGATCAAGTATTCAGATCCCGCATCTCAGGCAGCTGAGTTTATGGAGTTTCTCGAAGAAACGTTGTTTTAAAACTAGAACTGTCGACCGTATTTGACACAAGCCGCATATTGCTGTATAAGCTGCGCATAATAGTCACGTTTTATGGCGCTAGAAAAGGCTTTTGGACATATCAAGAATGGTGTAAACAATTCCCTCGATTACGTGGATGGTTTGTTTAAGCATATTGATCTTGAAAAAGAAGATCATGTGAAGCATGTCGTTGCTGGAAAACTTGTAAAGTCATCTCCGGTTGTCCTAGATAGTACCAACCATGCTTTCTGGATAGGCAAGATTCCTATAGCTCCTGATATCAACACTGATTTATATACGGACGAGCTTTTAGTCGCGATCTGTACGTACATAAAAAGGCATCTTGGAGATTATGGAAAGGGTTGTATTTACATGAGCCGGACGTTGAGCGAGCTTTGCAATGGGGTAGATGATGTACGAGGAACGAAGACGGAAGAGCTGGTTAGCTCTTGTATTCAAAAACATGCCAAGACACTTAGAGTGCCTATACAAGTTGTTGATTTGGAAAAGTCGCCATTACATGCATATCTTTTTGAGCGAATGAGGGAGTCTCAATATGCGGATGGAATGGGTTGTGACATGGAACAGGTGTTTAGTCGTAACATACGAGATGGTCTTCCTGATGGGATCGTACCAGGCCTTGGACACATGTCCCATGCATTGGCATATCATCTCTATCATGCTGCGCACGAGTGTGAGCCTTTGTACTATATGCTTGCCAATCTGCGCCCAGAGGAGATCAAAGATAATCCGGAGAGTCCAGAATCATCGAAATGGTATGGAATGATAGAGATAGCCATCCGTATGAGTGGGTTGGCGAATGGGGTGACTATAAATGGTGGAGCTGATCGACAGAAACGTTATGATGACATCATTCAAGGCTTGCTTTCACCTAAGGCTACAAGTAAGAAGTGGGAACAGGTGCATGCAGCTATAAAACCAATACGTGACGTACTGTGTCCGTACTATCCGCAATTTCATTCTATATACATATCAGCTGCAAAGAACCCCTTCTTAGAAAAAAAGCGGCAGAAGAATTCTCGCACTGCTGTACTTGTCAATTCTACGATTACAGCTGTACTGCTCAGTGTTGGTGCGCTCGTAGGAAAAGAAGTGTCACACAACCAGCAGAAACAGGTGATCCAAAAGATGGTGAGTGATGCGACGAAGTCAAAGCTCAAATACACGTCGTTGGATGTTTATGGGAACGTAAATCTTGCGCCTCTGGGGATGCAGGAGAAAGAGCTGACGTTGTCGTACTTTATGGTTGGTTTGGCAACACACGCAAGTTCTATCTTCCCGGGGCTTAAATCGGTGGGTGAGGAGGATCTTGCACTTCTGATGTTTCAGGAGCTTTCTTCCGATCCTACATTGGTGCGCGATACGTATATGTCAGGTATAGGTGAGCGCGAGTTTATATTTCGTTTTGTCGAAAAGTATAAGACGTATTTTGAAAAAGCAGGTGTAGACCTCACCCCTTACTTTGCTGGGCATCCAGATGTTGTGAAATGGGCATTTGAAAAGGAGACTACGAGATTGGACGATAGTGATTCACCACTAGTGATTTTGAACTCAAGTATTCTGTTTGATCTTGTTACCAATGTCACGGTAAGTGTCAAAAAGCGGTACTATGACAAAAATGATAAGAAGATGCGTGAAGAGTACTTTATGCCCTCCATGGAAGATATCACAGATCAAGACGCGATAAAACTTGTCGCAGAGGTTAGTATGTCTCGTTATCAGATCATACGGCATCCTCGGTATGGGATCTTGGGTGTCTCTAGGTCTGACAAAGATCCACGGTTTGCGTATGATATGTCGCAATTTCTGAAACGAGATATCCAAGTAGACTTTTTGTTGTCAGAATTCTCGAAGCTTCCCAAGTCATATCTGAGTGGGATGATCCATACAGGTGGAAACTTCCATCTGTTCAAGGATTACAAACACATCGTAACTACGCCAGAATGGGACTCGTGTATTTCTCAAGCGGTTGAGATGAGGGATCCGCTTCATAATATCACATACGAAGTATGTCCCGATTACTCAGATGACCCTCGGGGGCGCGCTGATATCCTACTTGCAAGACGGAAGGGCGAAACTACATTTACAGCCACAAGGACAAAAGAGCTCTATGATATCTACAAACCTGTATACGAGAAGTGGGGTGAAGAAAATAGCTTCTAGTCTGCCTTGTTCCAGAGCTCTTCGAAGATATCTTTTTGCATGAGGTAGAGTGACTGGTTTTCGATGCGGGTACCAATGATGTTTTGACTCGTGTCAAAAAAGCTAAATACTCCGTCATAGATAAATACCACACCGGTAAAGTTCATATCCTTCGGTAGGTAGCGCGTCTCGCGGTTGAGTTTGGGGTCATCGCCTTTAAACTTCTTTCCTGCGGGTGTCTGGTTTACGAGCAAACGTGCGTGGATGTTGTTCTCTACACGCTTCTTGGTCCATACTGCGTCATATCCGGGTTCAAACACACGGTAGAAGTTTTCCATGTGGACGAATACGCAGATCTCTTTTGGTTTTAGCCTCAGGATATCTTCGTACTGTTTCTTGATACCTTCTTGTCCCACATAGTACTGGATCTGGAGGCCGCCTGTGCGTGATGCGTTGCGGAGCATAGGGATGAGCTCGTCTGCCGTGGTTACTTTCTGCTTTTCTTTGAGCTGTATCTTCTCGATGTCGTCTATAGCAAAAAACTGGGTGCTGCCCTGATAAAAGCTGATGATGATGTTCTCTGTCATGAGCTTGCGAAGGATGTCGTAGCTATTGGTGCGCGATATCTTGGTAAGTCTGGCTATAGTCGCAGCAGGGGAGGGCCCATAGCTGTTGAGTACCTCTATGACTCGACACTCCTTGTCGCCGTAACCGAGCTGGGAAAGAAGAGAATGGATAGTTTGCATATGTACATGTCAGGATTATTCGACGCGAATATAGCCTGATAAGTGACTTGATGTCAATAAGAAGTTAGGTTGTACTTAAATGTTTCCGTCATCCCGGAGTACTCATCCGGGATCCAGAAAATAAAACAAAAAAGGAATCTTATTCTTACATAAAGGAGCTGGATTCCCGATGGGTACTCGGGAATGACAGAGTTTCCTTTGACTATGGTCAAAAAATCCTTATCTTCAAGCTTACAAACACACACAAACAAATTAGGAAACAAGGAGAAGCCCGTGAAACTAAAGAAGACCCAACTGATATCGTCATACACGTGGACAGTGAATGATCACCAGTTCGCTCAGATGATCTACTTTCTTGTATCTGCAGCATTGGATACTGAGGAGGTTATTCGCAAACAGGGGATTGACTATGATCCCACGTCTACTCGGCTCAGCTTTGATTCCCGAGATGATTACATCCCGGCAGAGCGAAGGCTCGCGACTGCTATCTATGCAATGCTAGAAGAACTGCACGAGGTTGCGCGACAACAGTTGGTCACCTCAGACGTCTTTGCCAAGCTTAGCATCAGACATCACCCACTCGTAAGAGTCTTATATGACATAGGGGTGATCATGGCAAAAGGTGAAAGTCTTTCGGGAGGGCTTATCGGCCATGAGGAACTTAAGCGGCGTATACGCAAAAAACTCGAGCGTGGTGTCATCGGTTTTACGAAACAGATAACGTTTCTGAATCGCTGGCAGTATGTGGTAAGTCTTGCGATACTAGCCTGTTTCGGCCTTGGTTGCTGCACTTTGGGAATTGCGTTGCTTCTCTAAATCTCTATCTGCCAGGATCGCCTGGCAGATAGTTTACCGTGCATAACTTTTGACTTCGGATGTGTATTCTGTTAGTAAAAAGACTCAAATACATACACAAGGAGAAAGAAATCTTATGGCAATGTCAGCCCCGCCCAAGGTTTGGGATCCAGATCTGGGCAGATATGTAGTACAACTTTTCAAGGAGGAGCGAGGAGGTAATCCTGCCTCTCTCTTGAGAGGAGGACGACAGCGCGACACTCCAGTTGTGCGTCACCGAAAGCTGAGATGGGACGAGAAGCTGGTCATCAGGTTTCAGGGATTCCAAGCATTTATGGTTGCAAATGCCTCCACAATCTTGATATTCCAGGCCAGATTGTTCTTGGTAATACTCACACCGTCTGTTGTGTACTACTCGAGAGATCAGGACTCGGTGATATCATTTCTTTTTATCACACTCACAGGTGCGTTCTACCTCGTCGCAATTGCCACTCGTGCCATTGTCGATGAGGAGTATGCTACCATGATCGGCGTGTGATCAATGCTCCGGGGTAACCACTCCGGAGCACTATTTTTGTGTGAGAATCACTATTTAAGATATGTTGTCTGTTATCTGTCATTGCGAGTACTCGAAGCAATCCAGTCCCAAATATGTTTTGTTGAGGTTTCTTTTTGTTTTTGTTCCGTCATCCCGGATGAGTACTCCGGGATGACGGAACAAAAAAACCGATAGCCATAGGCTATCGGTTTTTTCTATACATACGATTCTTTACTTCACTGTAAATGTCATAGTCGTAAGCTCCTTTGCATCTTTCATCGAGTCGCCTTCGTTCATACGGAGGTCATATGATCCTGCAGTAGTTGGGGCATTCATCTCTATCTTTCCTTGGATCTGACCGTTCATGTACTGATACGATACATCGTACTTATCATTCTCTGCTTCACTTCCGTGGGTTGTCGCAGATGGGATTACGCCGATCCATGCATTCTTGTCGAGCGTTGATGGCGCCTTGAACTCACCCTTGATAGCTTCGCCGGGAGCGTAGGTAGTTTTTTCTAGGGTGATGCCTGGCTTCGTATCAGCGCCAGCAGCTGCTTCTACCGTAAACGTTGCAGATGTGAGCTCTTTTCCAGCATCGCTCAGACGGAAGTCGTAGCTTCCTGGTTGTGCTGGTGCTGTGAAGGTCATCGTACCAGCGCTAGAACCGCTGAGGTACTTGTACGCAACGTCGTACTGATCGTTGGTAGCCTCGTTGCCATGTACAGTGCTTGATGGGATTACTCCGATCCATGCTTTGTCGGTAAGACCAGAAGTTGCGTACGTGAGGCTCACGTCCTCGTTGCTACTTACTTTTGTCTTGCTGAGCGTGATCGTGTTTTTTGGTGTCGTATCTTCCTTTACCACTGGTGCGGCTGGCTGGGTAGAGCAGGCAACCAGAAACAGACTGGAAAATACGAGGGTACTTACGGATAATGCTTTCTTCATATGTCTGAACAGTTAGATATATACAGGCTTATTCTCTCTCACTTTGTTTTTGCCGCAAGAGAGAATATAGAGAGAGCAAAACAGCTGATCAAATGAGATCTGATCAGCTGTTGTAGATTGGTTGTGTTTTTACCTAAAGCTGTTTGCGAGCTGAGCGCTTGCCATCCTGAGAATATTACACTTGGTGCTTTGAGGGAGGGGACTTCCTTCTTGCACTGTGCAGGCAAACATCCGTATGTCTGTGTGGACGAAGAACATCAGGACATATGATGGTGTTGCATATAGGGATCTTCCCCAGTACCAGACATTGCCATCGAGTATTGTGTAACTGTTCTTTGCGTGCAGCTCGAGAACGAGGCTGAGCGGTGGCGGTGGCCCAAATGGTGTCCCAAATCCTAGACCCATCTCGTAACCACCGTGGAGGACATGCATGATACAGGGATGGTGTTGAAAGGGTAGATACGTCACCGGTAGGCCGCTGCTTGGTGTTACTTTGTGTATTGCGATCTCGTACTGACCATCGAGGATCGAGACACGTTCTATATGCGGCTCGAGATGGTCGAGCAGGATGCCGTTCCAGTTCTTGAGGTTGCTTTCAGCCATGAGCTCCCGAAGCCGGCTGCTTCTGAAGTCTTCAAACATCTCAGCTAATGCTACTGCTTGGGCGTGCTTCATGGATCATCGGCTCCTTTTCTTGTATTTGCATCAGGTTAACTCTTGGTATCTTGTCGTCAAGAAGGCCTGTACCTTTGTAGATGCATTGTGATTGTTTGCATTTGATCTCTGTATATGATTAAAG
>CAYGIM010000032.1:0-8243 GCA_964349895.1 uncultured Candidatus Peribacteria bacterium
TATTAGTATTACATATATACAGTAATACAGTAATACTGATATTGCAAATATTCTAAATGCATCACGTCGAAGAAGGCCACGGGTTGTGACCTCCTTAATAAAAACGATTTGATTTTGATGTTGTTCCCGGCTTACTTGCCGCGTTCTTTGGCGACAGCGACGACGCGCACCTGACAGTACACTCCAGCCTTGCCGGGGTAATAAAGATCCCCTTTTTCATCCACCATCTTCCAGGTAGAGATTGTCGTAGCTGGCAGATTCGGAGCGGTCAGTGTCACAGAGATGTCGACCGTTGCTCCTGGTTCAGTGTCAGGAATCTTAACCATGCTTTCTGCTGGGATCAGAAAGCCTTGCGTGGCTCCAGGTGGAACTGCATCGATATTTTTGAGAAAACGGCCTTTCCAGGAGACAGTCCCCGAGTTTTTCAGACGCCAGGTTTTTACAAACGTTTGGCCAGTCGTTACTTCAGTGTTATCGGGATATGTAACATCATCCACAAAGGACGTGTTATCTCCGGGAACCATAGGCTCCTTGCTTGTGGGAGCCACCGCCGGCTGGCCGGGAGTAGGCGCAGTGACAGAAGCAGCAGGCTTGGGGCTTTCAACTTTATTGGTACTCACTCCAGGTGGACCTCCCGGATTACAACTTGAAATAAGTGCTGTGAGAGCACAGCAGGTAAAGATTAATCTTAGCACTATTCATTCCTTTTCTTCTTTATGTATTTTTATTGGGACAAGAATACGTAAAATACCATTGCCTCCTTTCTGTTTTGATAGGGATATAATAGACAAAATGTCACTTTCGTCAAAATACTTCATCCTGGATACAAATAAGACCTTAGCAAAACGTACATGGAACTGGATCCCGGATGGGTACTCCGGGATGACGGACCTAGCTACTTATTTTTCTATGACCCAAATCTTTTCTATTACTCATAAGGAGTCGTTCGTTCGACGGGGCTCATAGTCTGAAGGATTTAAAGATGGATTGCTTCGAGTACTCGCAATGACAGAGTTAGATACTACCCATAAAGAACTTACTGATTCGCTCTTTCAACTCATCTATTCCTGTCTTCGTCTTGGACGAGACAAATATAGGATCAAATGTCCCAAATGTTTCTCGTAGTTGATCTATACCCTCCTTGCTCACCTGATCACACTTATTGAACACATAGAGTACTGGCTTGGCATCCACCTTGATCCCCTTCAGCACGTCATGGACTACCGCCATCTTTTCTACAATCCGTGCATCCGAAGCGTCAATCGTATGAAGCAAGAGATCTGCATGTACCGTCTCGGCTAGAGTCGAGTGAAACGACTCGATGAGATTGGTAGGCAAGTCTTGGATAAAACCGATCGTATCGGACACTAAGACTTCTTTTTGCAGCGTAGGCAGGTACATGTTGCCAACTCTGGTATCAAGCGTCGCAAAGAGCTGATCAGCAGCGTACGCGCCTTTGTGCGTGAGTGCATTTAGAAGCGTGCTCTTACCGGCGTTGGTATAGCCGATGATACCTACCGTCTTGAGACCGTGTCGATCGCGATACTGCATGTGCAGATCTCTCGACTTCTCGCACTGCTTGAGCTCTTCTCGGATCTTTCGCTCCTGAGTAGCCAAGTGCCTCTTCATCACCTCGGTATTGGTCTCTCCCTGGCCTCGCGTACCGATACCACCGCCTTGCCTCGAGAGCTCCATACCCATACCGAATATTCGTGGCCCCATGTGCTTGATACTTGCAAGCTCGATCTCGAGCTTTGCTTCTTTTGTCTTGGCATGCTTCTCAAATATCTTGAGGATCAGATCTACACGATCCCAGACCTGTATCTTTGCATCTTTATACAACTCCTTGATATTCCATACTTGTGCTGGTTTGAGCTCGTTGTTGACGATCAAGATATTGGCCTGCTTTTGCTGAGCCATCCACAAGACCTCCTCAAGCTTCCCACTACCTACAAACGTCTTGTAATCAGGTTGGGCTCTACGCTGGACAGCCTCAACAACCACGATACCTCCATAGGTTGTGACAAGACGCTCAGCTTCTTTCAGTCGTGATTCCGCATCATCTGGTGGCATGCCAGGTGGAATACAGTCTATGATGATTGCTCGAAGATTTTCCATATGACAGTAATGATACTTTCATCATCTCAAGAAGCACAGACACGTCAAGCAATAGACACCCCTTGCCATATTTGACATGCCCTTGTTTAATTATATAGAATAGTACCAGTTAGGATTTTAAAGGAGATCTTAAAACAAAACAGTATGGATTATCGGAATGTCTTCTCACTCAAGCACCTATTCTTGGTGGCTGTCAGTTTTAGCATCCTATATGCACTTCAGGTGCCGACCACACATGCTATCGTCACCCCAACAACTATATATTCTGCGGGTACGAGAATCTTTCAGCCAGATGTGGTCGTAGACAGTCTAAACAAACCAAAGGTTGTCTTCCGTGATGGTAACGGTCATCTAAAATTCATACGTTGTAGTGATAGCACCTGTTCTGCGAACACGATAGTTACTCTAGATGCTTCAGGCCTTGTACAGGCACGAGGTCCTGAGGTAGAAATGACGCCTGCAGGGTTGCCTGTAATCCTCTACTCTACATTTACAGCGGGAACAGGTACCACCAAGATGATACTCTGCAACGACGCTGACTGTACTACGAGCACAACCAAAACGCTCTTAACAGGTAGTATCTTTATAGACTCTGGTAGGCTTCACCTCTCACCAACCACGGGGATACCAGCATTTCTCGTAGCTCGAACTCCTCTCAACGGCAAGCTTCTCCTCGAGTACATCACCTGTAGCAATACCACCTGTGACAGTGTTTCCAGCAAGTCATTGGAAAGTGTAGATGGCACCTACAGTGCAGACTTTACCTTTAACTGTTTTGGTATACCGACCCTAGCATATGGCTATGCGAAGACTCTAGCACCGTCTGCATATCAAGATCATGTAGTCACATGCAATGACTTTGCATGCTCATCACCCACCTTTACGACAACCTCCATAAATACGGGTTCTACACAATCTGGCTATATATCAGTCATCCTAGGTGACTCTGGCTTCCCAAGCATCGCCTATCAAAACTACTACTCCACTACACCCGACCACGATCCAGCCTATACAGGGACGCCAAAGGTACGCTACAGAGATTGTGACAATGCAACCTGTAGCTCGAGCACACTACGCAACCTCCATATGGAGTGGTACACCGGTGAATATCTCGTAATGATTAAAGGTGCAGATGGGTACCCAGTAGTTCTTCCCAATGTCATGAACTTTCTCACCACCAGCACCGAGCGCTACGGCCTGTCTGCTATTGAGTGCCGCAATGAAGACTGTAGTGAGCTAGATCGCAACGAGATAGCAAATGGTATCGACTATCCAGCACTACAAGAAGGAGAGCGGGACTATCACAATGCAGTACTCAACCACAATGGTGACATCGTCATAGCCTCATCCTACAAGATCACGAGCACGACCAATAAGCTCAACCTCTATGTCGTACCAAGATCAGGTCAAGTATATCCAGAACGGGAAGATCTAGAAAGCCATGATAATACAAACAACCCCAGATACAACGGCGACTCTATCACGGTAGAGAAGGGAGTAGATGGTTTCCCACGTATCGCCTACTTCGACAACTGGATGGCAGTACTCAGGTTTGTAACATGCCTAAACATGGATTGCAGTATCAATATAAGAACCTCTCCTGACAGTGTTGTAGGAGTGCCAGGCGGAACACCACTAAATAAAAACCAAGTCGATTTCAAAATTGGTACAGATGGGTTTCCTCGTATTGCATATATTACCGATAGAGATCTTTGGTATATCCAATGTACAAATGATCCATGTACTACGCGATCTAGCAGAACCCTTATTGCGTCGGCAGCTGCAGATCAAAGCTTTGCCTCTCCTAGGATGTCATTAGACAGCTCGAACAACGCATATATTACCTATTCTGATTACGACTCCGTATTTCCCTACTCTGCTTCAAGCTTCAAACTTGTCCGCTGTACAAATGCTACTTGTTCTACAAAAACAACAGCAACACTTACCAGCAGTACCCCCATATTCTTTGGTGGTGTCACATCGATTCGTATTGCTTCAGATGGTTTCCCCCGACTCGCGATCAATGAAGAAAACTTATTCTACTTTTGGCAGTGTCTTGATGCTATGTGTGCCACAAAGAACGCAACATTGCTTGCAACCGGTGAATACGCGAATCTCAATGACATGGAGCTAGACAGCTCGGGCTTTGGCAGGATTATCTATAACAATTACAATATCGGGGGGGGATCATACCCGTACATGTATTACATTCGTTGTACCAATACATCTTGTTCTACAAGAACTACCGTAGCGCTTGACTCCGGGTCAGACTATTCAGGTGACAATCTCGGTCTCGTACTTGCACCAGACGGAAGCCCTCGCATGGTTACAGACTTTTACAACGTAGACTATGATACTGGTATGCGCTACACGTATTGCTCAGACAGCGACTGCTCGAGTTTTACCGACGTGGTCCTCAGCTCTACCTCAAACTTAGAGTATTTGGCTGATATCATCTTGGGCAATAATACGGATCCTGTCGTGGTTTCGCTAAATTTAAAAGACGCCAATACCGCGAAACACATCACCTTTCCTCGCGTATTTCATTGCATCGATCAAGCATGCAGCACACGGAACTCTCCAACGCAACCGACAACACTGTTCTCAAATACGGCAGCAACAGGAGCACAGACAGGAAGCAACAATCCTCAAGACCTCTCAAGCAGTAGCCTCTCTTTCTCTGCCCTCTTCAATGATACAGACGGGGGTTCAAATGGAAGCAGCTATCGTCTTCAGATAAGTACCAGTGCAGACTTTGCTTGTAATACATACGACTCAGGCAAGCTAGCTCTCGGCTCAACTCCTACCAACACGGTCAGATCCGGCAACATCACTGGGCCTACATCTGGTACCCTGAGTGAAAACATTTCATACTACTGGCGTATCAAGTTCTGGGACAACAACAATATGGAGGGTATGTTTACCGGGCTCAACTCATTTGCAGCAAACTTCAAGATCATACTAGCAGCAGTAGTGCCGAGCGGCGGTGCCCACACAGCAGTAAATGCCTTGGGTGGCGCAAGTCTCTATGCACAACCTGAGCCAACGTCTGGTTCAAACGGTCCTATCTTTACGGCTCCACCTGCAGCTCCTCTTGGGCCAATACCAATTGAGCCAACTCAAGTCAGCAATAGCAATCAAAACACACAAGAGCCAGCAGAAGAAGTACCCGCACCGAAGCCACTACGACGTTTCCCTGGGATATCTGATGCGCTTCGGGGCGACCCAACAAGTCTATGTAGCAAGCTCAGCCCTGCTGCAGATCTGATCGCGGAGAAAGATCTGAGCTCTCACTTCCGCACACTGGTACTCGAGTATGGTATCGTCTTGGGCAACGACCTCCGCTATCTCAACCCACAATCTACAGTAACCCGCTCAGAGGTTCTGCGCATACTTCTCCAAGCAGCATGTGAGAAGTTCAAGCTCAAAGTGGTGACAGAAGATCCATTCCCAGACATGCCAAAGACACATCCAGACGCTCTCTTTATCTCTCTCGCCAAGGAAAACAAGATAGTAAGCGGCTATCTTCACGATAATACCTTTAAACCCGAAAAAAGTATCAGCCGTGCTGAGGTATTTAAGATCGTGCTTGAGCTGCTCCTCGGCAACCGCTATCCCTACATAACAGGAACCAATACGAGTAGTGTTCCCGGCGTACCTATGGCTGTTTGGTATTATCGCTACATCGACTTTGCAGCAGAGCGCGGGATCATCAGTCCGACTGATCCTTTCTACCCCGAATCTCCTGCAACGCTCGAGGATATTGGCACCTTCTTTGGCCAAGTAGCTACATTTAGCGCTAAACAATAACACACATCAACATGAAGCAACTTCATCAACAACAACTCCTGATATTTGCTGCCATGACTCTCCTAGTAGGAGGCACTCATGCAGCCTTTAGCGGATTTGCAGAACAAGACCTATCGGGCAGTGGTGAGACTATCATCCTGGAATCGACGGGTGCAATCATAGCTGGTACAGGATCTGATATCGTATCTGAAACTGGTAGTACTCTCGAAGACACAGAAGTTCCGCAAACTGAGACCTACATGCCAAAGAAGATGATGTACTCTCCTGGATATGTAGCGCAGCTCAAGCGCCATGCTCGTCTACTAGAGCGTTACGGAGAAGCAGCCGCAGCAGCAGAAATCAATGCAGAGATTGACGCCATCGATAAAGCAAACAAACCAGGCATGGAGTACCAAGATTATCGAGCCCAGCATGATAAGATGACCAAGCTAGAAGAGACGGAGACTCACGAGTAACATCCAACTTCTGTAATATCCGATTCAATAACCCTAGGCGTAGTTACACCTAGGGTTATTGTCTTGTTCTGTCATTGCGAGTACTCGTGGCAATCCAGTCTTTTGTTTTTCTGGATCCCGGATCACGTTCGAGTACTCACTGTCCGGGATGACGAGCCTTTAAACAACTTGCTATGCCACTGCCTCGATCTTCGCGGCAATACTCCTTGCTGCGATGTATCCTGTAGACCAAGCACTCTGGAGATTGTAGCCACCCGTGTATCCATCGATGTCGAGGACTTCCCCTGCGAAGTAGAGCCCGGGGGTTATCAGTGACTCCATCGTCTGGTCAGAGACCTCAGACAGCCGTACTCCACCAGCCGTAACAAACTCATCGCCTACTCCCTTGCGTACCGCATGCAGTGTCATCTTCTTGAGAAACATAGCAACCTGACGAACGTCCTTCTTCGAGACCGTCGAGGCGACTTTGGCAGTGTCCCATGAAAAGATCTTCATACAGAGCTCGGCAAGCCTTCGGGGTAACAAGATGTCCAAGATGTTTTTAAATGACTTTTGTGGATTGTGGGTGATCAGCTCAAATATATCGTCGACCAACTCATCCTCATTTCTTTTCGGCACGAGATCTATAGCAAGAGTCAGAGGTTGCTCTTTGCTAAAAGGCTCAAACGCACACTGAGAGCTGACAGCAAAAACGCACGGCCCTGTAACACCTTTGTGCGTAAACATCATCGGGCCTGTGTACGTGTACACCTGCTGAGTACTTATAGCGCTAAACTTCACTTCGTCATACGAGACACCTGCAAGATCAGCGATCCAGTCTTCTGAGACGACAAACGAGTGAAGACTTGGCGCCAGGTTGGTCGTAGTATGGCCAAGACTTTCGGCAAAAGCGTATCCATCCCCTGTTGACCCGGTGTGCCGATACGCCTGTCCTCCCGTCGTGATCACCACGTAGTCACACTCATAGATCTCTCCCGAGTGCAGTTCGATAGCAAAACACTCCTCCTTGGTGATCATCTTTACCGAAGCATTGAGATGGATCTCGGCTTTGTATCTATGTAAGATCCGCTCAAATATCCCTACAACGTCTGCGCCATTGTTTGAGTTGGGAAAGACCCGCATGTCGTCTTCAGTCTTCAGGCCTACATTGTGCTCTTCTACCCAGGTGTACATGGCCTTGGGGCCGAACTCATATAGCGCATACTTGAGAAAAGAAGCACCGCGAGGGTACTTTCTCAGGACATCTCTGACTTCCGTGAATCCTGTCGTCACATTGCACCGGCCACCCCCAGAAATCAGGACCTTAGCCCCTACATGATCGTTTTTCTCGAACACATGGAGCTCTATACCGCCCGGGTGTAGGCTTTCTACCAGCACTGTAGCCGCCATCAGCCCGGCGGCCCCTCCTCCTATAACTCCTACGCGTATCATTTTGATAATAGCTCCTTAAATATGGTATTATAATTCGAAACATCTTCTATGAAAGTAAAGGTACCACAAAACATACAGGATCAAAACAAGTTTCTTGGGCCGCTGACGCTCAAGCAACTGATTATCTGCCTTGTCGGGGGAGGTGTGGCTTGGCTGGTATTTACCACCATGTCTCACACATACGAGCCGATCGTTTTTATGATTCCAGTCGGGCTCATACTTTTGCTGACAGCACTCATGGCTTTTTTCAAACGCGACAACCTCGACTTTATCCATCTGATCCTGCTTCTCCTCGAGTACAACATCACGACACCCAAGCGAGTCTTCGCTCCCTACAACGACGGAGTCACTCCGCTTTCAAAGCTGGATTATATGCTCAAGGTAGAAAGTAAAAAGATCGAAGAGATGTTTCGCGAGAAGCGCCCCGAG
>CAYGIM010000033.1:0-8206 GCA_964349895.1 uncultured Candidatus Peribacteria bacterium
GGTAAGATGTATTATGAGATACCTTCAGTATGATACGTGTACAAATCTAAGCAAGAATTTTTCTCACGGCAAAAAAGCGAGAATCTAGAAACTCATAACCATATGTATTGCCGGCTTGCCATGTACCTGAAACCATATCGAAAATCCTCCTACGCTGAAGCTTCGGCGGACGCACTTCGCTACCTATTCGCGTGCTGGCCGTGCCAGCCATAGCTTTTAGCGAAGGCTGGTACACCCTGAGGGACTCGAACCCCCAACCGCCTGGTTCGAAGCCAGGTACTCTATCCAATTGAGCTAAGGGTGCATGCAAAACTTATTATAGGTAGAAATTGCCCTTTGCAAAGGCATCTTGTAAATATGAGTCTCTGTGCAAGAATAGGGAAAATAAAAAAAGATGGAGCAAATGATATATGTCGAAATACACCGTTGAAAGCCAGATCAGCCCGCGCGATCGATACACCTTCAAGAGGATAAAGGAGGTCTATGGATGCTACCTCATCATTCCGCGAATCTATCCAGATGAACGGGGGCATTACATGGAATTCATCAGCGAAGAGGAATTTGCCGAAGTTGGCTTGCCTGTGTTCTGTACACTCGGAGGCTTGTCATTGTCACATGCTAGCGTACTGAGGGGGCTGCATTATCAAAAAAGCCCCTACACGCAAGCGAAACTCCTGATGCTCAAGTCGGGCAAGGTACGCGATGTGGTTGCAGACCTCAGGATTAACTCACCAACGTTTGGAAGTCATGCTACGTTTCTCTTAGACACCAAGCATCCGAAGCTCGTGTACATCCCAGCGGGGTGTGCTCATGGAGTCTACTCGCTCTCAGATAACTCTGAGATCATATACTTTAGTTCAAATAGCTATCGTTTCGGGATCGAAGGCGGTGTTCTCTATGATTCTCTTCCCATAGATTGGAAGATCCCCAAAGGAGTCACGCCAATCATGAATGCAAAAGACAAGGCACTTCCGGCATTTGAAGAGATTAGAAACGAGTTTGCATGGATGACTAAAGAGTTCATCTTGCGAGGGGATCTTCCCCCCATTCCTCGGGACTAGACAAAATACAGAAGTTTATGCAGGGACCAAGACTTTTGGTGCCCTGCTTTAGCATTGAGTTATATGGGAATATTCTTATACTAGAGACTGTCCTGTGAATCCACACAGACAGTTTCTTTTGCATATGCGCTCGTAGTTCAGTGGATAGAACGTTGGTTTGCGGAACCAAAGGTCGCAGGTTCGATTCCTGCCGGGCGTACCAGTAGTGAAAATATGCTTTAGCATGTTTTTAATGCTGGCGCCTGGATGGATGAGAACCGGCAAGGTTCGGCACGAAAAAGAAACGAGTACAGCGAGTGACTATTTGAGTGCTTGACCTCGAAGCTAGTACCCGAGCGAGAATGTAAGAGATTCCTGCCGGGCGTACCAGGAATGGTAAAAAGTGCTCTACTGAGTATTTTTTAGTGTTCCTTACACTCCGGGTAAGGTCGGACCGTCAAGGTTCGGCGCGAAAAAGGAGTGAAACGACTATTTGAGCGCTCGACCTCGGAGCGAGTACCCGAGCGAGAATGTAAGAGATTCCTGCCGGGCTTACCAGCCCCGCGATAGCGGGACTAGTAAGTAGTTACCAGATTCTAGTTTCTAGAATCTAGTTGTTTGCGCTCCTTTGCACCGAGCATCCCAAACATGCTAGTATTTTCTCATGCTACTCGTCAAAACCACTCTAGGCCCGAGCTCGATACACGGTATCGGGTTGTTTGCGGCAGAGTTCATCCCAAAAGGTACACCGATATGGAAGTACCAAGACGGTTTTGATTTCAAGATCGACAAAGCCAGCGTAGAAAAGCTCTCAGCTGAATCCAGATCTGAGACGCTCAAGTACGCGTATCTAAGCACCTTAAGCAACCAATATATTCTGTGCTCCGATGATGCCCGATTTTTCAATCATTCCGATCATCCCAACTGCGAAGAAATTACCTATCCCACTGAACCAGAAGGAGTAGATATCGCAGCACGTGACATACAAGCAGGCGAAGAGCTCACTTGCGACTATCGAGATTTCGATGCAGACTTTGACTACAAGATGAGCCTGAGCTAATCTTCTTTTGTCATCCTCCGTGGCGAATCCAGACAGAAACAGAATATAATGTTATCTGGATCCCAGACGAGTACTCTGGGATGACATATCAATAATAATAAAACTATGTCATCTGTCATCCTCGAGACGAGTGTACTCGCGAGGAGTCGGGGATCCATCAATAAGTCTAAGTTCCATTCATGAGCAAACGCGTCATCATCATACACGGCTGGGATGGATACCCAGAAGAAGGCTGGTTTCCTTGGCTAAAGTCCGAGCTCGAGAAGCATGATTTTCATGTAGAAGTTCCTGCCATGCCTGAGTCTGGAGAGCCAAAGATAGAGACATGGGTTCCCTATCTCGCATCTGTTGTAGGAAGTGCTGACGAGCACACTTACTTCGTAGGCCACAGCATAGGAGTCCAGACAATCCTCCGCTATCTAGAGACACTTCCACCAGAGATCAAAGTAGGTGGTGCTGTTTTTGTAGCCGGCTGGTTTACGCTGACCAACGCGGAGACACCAGAAGAGCAACGCATCGGCAAACCATGGATCGAGACACCTATAGACTTTGAGAAAGTAAAACTACATACAGACAACTTCCTGGCTATCTTCTCCGACGACGATCCTGTTGTACCGATAAGCAACAAGTCTGTATTTGAAGATAAGTTGTACGCCACAACCATCACGCTCCCCCACCAAGGCCACTTCTCCGGCAACGATGAGGTAACAGAGATACCGATGGTATTAGATTATCTCCTCAAGCAATAAGCCAAATGGTATTTCAATACTCATGGAGTCATAACGAAGCAAACTTTGGGCCACCAGTAGAAAAGCAGATCGGGGGTGGCATGCACATAAGCGTTGAAATAGTCTTACAATATCAAGGTAGGTTCATCGGCCTACGTAGAGAAAGTATCCCAGGGCACGAGGCGCCTGAGCACGCATACAAGCATCCACATGGCTTACTATATTTTTGTCATGATCTTATCCGCTATGGTGAGTCTATCAAAGAATGTGTAGAGCGAATCGTAAAGTCACAAACGGGTACGAATGTTACATCGTATCGCCTCATAGATATAGAATCCACTATCCAAGACAAAGATAACCAATGGGCATTCACACCAACTATCGTCGCAAGACTTGAATCAAAACCCGTCATAGGAACCTTCGGCAATCAGATACATGAAGTAGTAGAGTTCACCAAAGCTGACATCCCCGATGACTTCGCATGGTGGGCAAAAGAAGAGCTACGAGAACTTCTAAGCAGGATTGACGATCAGAGCAATGAATGCTAAACATTGTGCGGAATGAAAGAGATTTCATTTACACAAACAGAAAGGAGAAAGCTATGGCAGGAACACAAGTTACATTCAGCGCGTTTGATCCAACAAAGAAGTCAGGTTGGCTGAGTGCAGATTTCAATGGATTCCTCTATACCTGGATGGGCACAGCCGGGATTGGATTTATCCTCTCACTCTGCACTATCGGATTCGTCAGAATGAATCAATTCGTGCAAAACATGGATTGGTGCTATGGGCAATGGGCCCCTCTGATGATAACTATAGCAAGTATGATTCCAGCCTTCATCATAGTGTTCGTACTCCGGTACAACTTCACGGTGATTGGCGAACAACGTCAGATTCGATATGTAGGCCGCTGGCTCTAAGATCGATTCAGCAAAGACAGTAACTTAATAAGCCTTTGGTCCGACCAAGGCTTATTGGCATTGAAAAACCAGCGACATCTGATACATTGCATTGGCTAACAAAGACACATATGAAAGGAAATAGATATGGAACAGCTATCTCTGTTTAAACAGCTCGAGAACATGGAGTTCAACGGAGCGCCACTGAGTGGCGATCCGGAAGTTCTGCATCACATCGAAGAATACTTTCGGACAGTAGAAAGAATTCCTATTGTCAGAAAGCAAATACGAAAGATTCTAGAGCTCGTGCCAACAGTCTTTCCGCAGAACTGGAAAAGCCCAAGCACTTATGAACAGTTTAGCCCTGAAGAGCAATCTGGGCATTCAAAGATTGCCAATGCTGGAATCTTCACTTGCGGAGGCTCAACCATCCAAAGAGTGATCGAGCTCGCGCTTGATTTCAAAAAGCTCTGCGAAAAAAGATCTTGAGAGACGAAAGGAAAAAACAATGCTCGTAAAATTCGTCGAAGACAAGTACGGTATCACCCTAGGTAGTCTCGAAAAGCTTAAAGAGCTCGGAAAGCACAACCTGAATGGGATGTCAGTAGGGATCTGCGATGACATCATCAAGCAATGGCAGATCATCGGTGAGCTCAAGGAGTACATGCTCTTCCCGAGCAGCAAACGTGATGAAGAACAAGTAGGGTGCATCATCGAACGCGCCTCTACCAACATCTATCAATTATCTGCTGGCGAAGGGGAGCAAAACACCTATGAATTCCTGCTCAACAAAGCAAAAGCAAGTTGTTCAATGCTTGCCACTATGTCCACTGAGCTGGAAGAGATGGCTCGGGACTTGCCGGAAAAACCGATGCTATTCTTTCTGCGCCCCCTCAGCTGGTTTCAGAAAGGCGATGAGGTGATCTTTATCCCCGAACAGCCCATAAGTGGATTTCAGCAAATAACCGGTACCATCTGCACGGAAGCAAAGAACTACACATCTCATATTATGATTGATACGGATCAAATCCTTGCTGGGAGATATCAAATAGGTTTGGGTCTCGATCTTTATAATCTGCTTCATACATGGGAAGTAGAGTACATGGATAAACATAGAGACTACACCGACCTGTGGAAAGAGCTGACAGATCAACGCTACAGTTATGTAAAGCAACAAGAAAACAAAAGATAAACCAAGCAGGCCGGGGAAACTCCCCGACCTGATTTCACTATGTTCTTTTTTGAAACTGGCTTGTAACAAGTGCGGATTGACTTTCGTTTGTTAATGTGTACTATACTCGACGTTAAGTCACATACATTTCACAACGATGAAAAACCATATTTCTACCACATCTTGGAGCATGAACCAGAAAACACAGCCAACCACTGTGCGTGTTTTCACAGGCTCAGCTGGCCTTGTTTGTGCCGGAAATATGGACCATCACCTGAGACAAGATATTCCTTGTAGATTGCAGCCCTAGGGCACGACATCAACGGAATATATAAGAAATATCTTGTCTAGGAGTAATCCAGACGAGATATTTTTTTGATCATTTACAATTAGAAACGGGAGAATAAAACTATGCCATGTCCACTCTGCAAAAAAGTTTACTGCGACCATACACCTTATGACAGAGGGCAAACACCAGAAATGGTAGAACACCTTTTGAACCACGACAGTAAGCAATACGCATTGAAGAATAAGCCATTGATAGACTGGCAGCCATCTTCAAATGAAACAAAGAAAGGAAAGAAAGACTAATTATGGCAGAAATTGAAGAAGAACGACTCATCCCCAAAGAAGATGAGTACAAAATGAAAACATTCGTCCAGGGCTGCAAGATTTTCTATAAGCTGCTGGGCGACGAAAAGAAAGAATTTGGCACTCTCGTGCTTATGCTCATAGTCATCCGAGCTCTTGAACTGATATACCCAATCTTCATCAAGTATATCTTCGATGATATGGGACTGATCAAGAGTTCTACCGATTTTCCAATGATAACTATCTATTTTATCATTGCGATAGCTGGATTCAAAGCAACGATTATCGTAGTCAATGCGTTTACTCGTTACCCGAAGTTTCTGAAAAGCATCATACGCTTGGAAAACAATATGCCCGTAAAGGCCTTGGAGAAACTTCTCAGCCTCGACATGAGTTATCACGAGAGAGAGCACACGGGAGAAAAAGTCTCGGTGATTCAGAAAGGAGTTGATAAGTACACACAGATCTACGATCTCGTGTACACGAATCTGCTCCCCTCTCTCTTTTACATGCTTATCAATGCCATCATACTGATGAGCATTGACTACCGACTTGGCTCAGTCTTTTTCATCCCCTTTATCCCGGCATTTTATGTTGGGGTCAGAGGACGGCAAGCAATTGCCGAAGATTGGGAAAAGTGGGAGCGGTTAAAAGAAATCGCTGCCGCGATCTTCACACAAGCGATTCAAAACATAGCCACCGTACAAGCATATGTACAAGAACGGTATGAGTTGGAGCGCTACCGGAAGATCAGAATGGAAATGCAAGAGATCGATATCCGTACCAGCCTCACGCAACACAGCAAGTATTACTCAGTAATAAATGCAATCATGCAATTTGCAGCCATGCTGGCGCTGGTTCTCGGTATCCTGATGCTTCGTGCGGGCACGACAACACCAGGAAACTTGTTCTATCTGTTTACCACTGGGCTGTTAACGATTGAGTCGATGTGGAATGGCTTACATGGCTATCTCACGATCCAAAAGAACATGAACTCTGTGTTTCACATGGACAGATTGTTCCAACAGAAAAGCAGCATCAAAAATAATCCAGATGCTATCGTACCCACTGATTTGATCAACTGGGATTTACGCATGGAAGATGTGTCCTTTATGTACGAAGAAAAAGATGTGCAAACACAAAAGGAGGAGCACATCACTTCCCTCATCGAGGAAGGTACCACTGCTGGTATTGAAGTAGACGAAAATGATGATCAGGAAGATAAGGATCGGCCGACTATTCATCAAATGTCTACTGTCATTACGCAGGAAAGCTTTATCGGCTTAGGAGGAGAAACTGGCGCAGGGAAATCTACAACGATCAGACTCCTCGGGCGCCAAAGTGATCCAACAGCCGGGAAGGTCTACCTGGGACAGTATGACATCCGAGATCTGGATGTCAGCTGGTATCGTAGTCATATCGCTACGGTAGCACAAAAAGCAGATATCTTCTCAGAGAGTCTTGAGAATAATGTCCGCTATGGCTGCCGGCACGCTACGAGAGCGCAAGTCATCGAAGCCCTCTATGCAGCACAGCTGGGTTATCTTCTAGACTACAAGAAGAAACCAGATGAAACAGCAGAACAAAAAGAGCTTCGGATTGATCAAGCGCTGAATAGAAAGGTCGGCGAAAATGGGATCAAACTCTCCGGTGGTGAACGTCAGAGACTAGCGATAGCTCGTGCGTACTTAAAGATCAAGTACGATGGCGCAAGAATCGTAATCATCGATGAAGGCACAAGCAACCTCGATGGTCGTACGGAAAAAGCGATTAAGAGGATGATCGACCAGCTCAGAACTGAGCACAAGATTACGCTGATCGTGATTGCACACCGGCTACCAACCATCTACAACGCAGATCAGATCTTGATGATGGAAAAAGGATCCATCAAAGAAGCAGGAACACACGAAGAACTATCAAATATACAAGGAGGAATATACAAAGAGCTCTCAGAGAGCTACAAGGACTTCGCGACAACAGCGAAAGTCTAACTGAGCCATGCCGCTCGCACCCGCGAGCCATGGCTTTTTTTTTGGCTGCACAAAGTCGAGACTAAGTCTCGATTGGATAGATTGGATAACGGAATCTCGAATAACTGGCGTGCCGTGTACCCGAACAGCTAGATGAAACCCTCCTACGCTGAATAAGCTTCGGCGGGCTAGCACTTCGCTTAACTTCTCGCAGGGCTGGCTGTGCCAGCCATAGCTCATAGAGCGAAGGCTGGAGCCGACGATCGGATTTGAACCGACGACCTAACGCTTACGAAGCGTTTGCTCTACCAGCTGAGCTACGGCGGCATATCTATATTTCCAACCTATGTATTGTAGTGAGAGTACCGACTCCTGAAAAGAGATTTTTAAGACTGATATAAACATAGTGAATCCTCACATCTAATATGATCCCCCACCTAACCTCCCCCACGAACCAATGTGGGGGAGGAATAAGAAAGATACCTTTGTCACACATTTCTGACACAGGTCTTTTTGCTATGTGTTGTTCCTAAAATATCAAAGTGTATCGTAGCCACATACATTGCTATTTTTTACACTATGCGAAATAGAGTTCTTTTGATACTTGTCATCATAGTATTTGCACTAGGAGGCTTCATCGCCTATCAGACAACAGGTACCAATAATCAAACACCAGAGACCACAAACGTAAAGATCGCAGATCTTCCCGTCGTGCACGCACTCCCCCTTTACTACGCCATGGAAAAGG
>CAYGIM010000034.1:0-5380 GCA_964349895.1 uncultured Candidatus Peribacteria bacterium
CAGGCGTAGTACACCCTACGTCGAGGAGTGAATGAGGCAGACGACGCCGAAATGTACACTTTTCACACGGCTCCCCCTATCGGTCTTTTGGGATGTTGTAGTACCCCAGCATAAACTCTGCGATCTTCTTAAAGAGTGGTGCTGCTGTCTGGTCTGCCCATGGGCTCGACTTCGGTCGCTCGATACGCACGATGATCACAAACTTAGGATTCTTGGCTGGGAAGAATCCTGCAAACGAACCGTTGGTAGAACCTTCGCCTTCTTCATATCCGACAGCAGCACTCGAACTGATCTGCGCCGTACCCGTCTTACCAGCGACATACCAGTGGTCGAGCTTTGCAGTCTTGGTGACCTTATCAATGGTAGACACCAGCATAGCAGTGGTATCGAGAGCCGCCTTCTCTGAGACTACACGTCGCACGATCTCAGGCTCGATCTTTTGCTCCTGTCCATCATTTGATATCACCTTGTCGATCAAGCGCGGACGTACCAGAAAGCCCTTGTTGGCGAGTGCGGAGAAAGAGACAGCCATCTGCAGAGGTGTAACCGATATACCTTGGCCGAAGGCGGTGTTGAAGAGCTTTACATCTGACCAGTAACGGTAGTACTCGATCCTACCTTTTTGCTCACCCGCGAGATCGATATCCGTACGCTCACCAAAACCATAGTCAGTGACGTACTTATAGAGAAGGCTTCGTCCCATCTTTTTTGCGATCCAACTCATACCTACGTTACATGAGTAGTTGAGGATATTGGTCATGACATGAGTGCCCTTACAGGCATTGGATACATTGTTGATAACATACTCATCTACCTTGATCTCACCTGCATCAAAGTACTGTGTGCTAGGAGTGACCTCACCAGAGTCCAGCGCAGAGCTCATGACGAGAGGCTTAAAGATAGAGCCCGGCTCGTAGATACTCATCATCGTATGGTTCATATACACGCCAGGACCAAACTTGTTTTCATACAGATACTTTTCCAGCCCAGGATTGCGCTTCTCATCTTTCATCGCCTCGACAAATCCCTTATCTGTCTTGATCAGCGTTGGCACTCCTTTTGGCGGCTCGCTATAGGTACGCTTTACACCATATACATCAGCAAACTTATTTGGGTTAAAGCTAGGATAGTTGGCCATAGCGATGATGTTTCCATTGTTGGGGTCCATGACGATGACCTGACCACGAATAGCGCGGTAGCTCTCGACCGCATGAGCCAGCAGCTTGTCGACCTCTGCTTGCACTACACGATCGATCGTAAGAACGATACTCTTACCATCTTTCGGACGCACGATACGACTGTTTCGCACCGTGATCTGTCGCCCAAACGGATCCGACTCAGCATCGATTCTTCCTGGGTCTCCCCGTAGATCCGTATCAAATGCCTCCTCGATGCCGTACCGTCCGATATTTTCCTCATCAAGAAATCCGATCACCTGAGAGCCTAGATCACCCTCTGGATAGTACCGCCAGTGCTCGGGCAGAAGTACGACCCCTTTCAGTGCTTTGGTACGGATATCCTCTGAGATATCGGGGTCGAGACGATCAACTATCTTTACATATCGAAGCGGCTTACGTGTCAGTTTTGCTGCGATGACCTCTGCAGGCACGAGGGTCGCGGCATGCAATGTGTCAACATAGCGAGCTTTGGAGTCTTCATCTGTTGGGACCTTGGTCGGATCCACAAATATCGAGTTGCCTGAGACCGTGACTCCCCCCAGATCAAGCTTTTTAAATGGCTCGAGCTTACCTGCATCATCAATCGTGCCTATGTACGACCGTGTCACCTCTTTTTGGGTGATCATCGACTTGATCTTTGCGTAGACAAGAGCTTGGATCTCTTCTGGTGTCTTTTTCCGAAAGTCTGCCCGTTCTACATCGGTAGGCTCATGAGGCGTATCGGCAAGAAAGCGGATAAGTCGTACATCGCAAGGCTCTTCTTCGAGAGCTATATTGATAGTCTGGCCACAAAATACTTTTTGCACAATCCGCGTCAGCTCCTGAGCAGCACGCTCTTGGTCATCGATCCAGATAGGATCTACATAAAGCAGGTCCAGCGTGATATTGGTCGCAACCTTGGAGGTGTCGTTTGAAGCGTAGTTGGAGAAATAGATATCTCCGCGCCTAGCCGGCAACTCGATGTGCTCAAAGTGCTGTTCATAGGCCAGGTTCTTGTAGTTTTCATACTCAATAACCTGGAGGAAAAAGAGCCGAGCCACTAGGATACCGCCAAAGACCAGAAACAGGATTCCTACAATCGACAACCGAAACCAGATGATATCACGCTCTTTGGCCATAGTATTTTCTCAGCTGTATGTATACTTACTATAGATTGTGTCATCTCGCGGTCAATGAAAGCATATCGAATACTCACAGTCCTCCTTGCCATCATCTCGGTAAGTGGCTGCAGTGCACCAAACAGCCCAGAAAGACTCATAAAAGAAGGATGTGAACCTCTTACATCTGTCGTGGTGATTGATGGAGATACTATCAAGACCGGTGAACGAAAGATCCGCTTTATCGGTATCAATACCATGGAGCTAACCACGACCAACAAGACACAGAAGAAGTGGGCGCTCATAGCCAAAGAAGAGCTGACACATATCATCGAGCAAGCACCCGTGTGTATTGTGAAAGACCCACAGGTTGCGGACAAAGACAAGTATGGTCGGGACCTACGCTACGTATACCAAGGCAATACCCTTCTCAACGAGTCATTGGTTGAGAAAGGACTAGCTGAAGTCTATATGATCGATACCTTTACCTACAAGGAAGGTTTTCTCAAAAAACAAGCCGCTGCGGTAGAGCAAGGAACAGGCATGTGGAAAGATAGGAAACCAAGGAAGTAGAGGTTCCCTAATGTCGCATTTATAGGACTGTCATTGCGCTGTATGAGAAGTCAATCCAGCTGTTTGCCCGAACCAGAAAACAATTGCGTATTGAGGTAAGCACAAAACAAAGTAGAAAGATCTAATGTCGAAAGATTCTGGATTGCTTCCTCCGTCGCTAGGCTATGGCGGACACAGTCGAATACTCGCAATGACGGAGCAACAAGATGTTCTTAATAGCACATTGCCTAAACTGAAAGCACAGCTCGCTTATCCCTGGATTGCCACGCAGTAGCTCGCAATGACAAATTATCTACTGTAGTAGATAATTTTCTGTACGTGAACAATACCCACCCTCGCCGTCGCCTACGATGTATGCGAAGACCGCATCGCCCTTTTCGAGCTTATTGGTAGTCAGAAGTGGGCAAGGACAAAGCGAGCACTCAGGAAGAATCATATGAAGAGGCTCTTTGTCTTGCGCATCGTCGTACGAAAATACGGGACAGCCATTTGAGCTCTGTATGTCACCTACCTTCATCGATATAGATGGACAGAGATCCGCATCGTCATACACACCATCACCATCAGTATCACGGCGAAACAACGAAGGCAACGGAATACCTGGTGCACCAGGAAGCGATGTGTTTGACTCGATCTGAAATGCACCATTTTGATTTGATGATACTGGTATGATCCCACCATTGATATTTGCATTGGCATTCTGAGATGTCCCAGTATTCGGCACTCCCCCACTACAGCTTTTACCGCACGCAGGATCTGCATAGTACGGTGGTGATGGGCACAGTGTCTTGTTGAACTCATACGAGTCGGCTTCTCCTGCAGTCCCCCAACACGTATCGAGTGCATTGACGAGATTATCATGATCAGTATCAGGCAAACAGGCATCCCCGCACTGCGGATCAGCTAGATACGGAGCACTTGGACAAGAGATCGTCGTGTGCTCCTGAGCGTTGTTGGCGACAAATCTACAGTTGTCATACGTATCGCGTATACCATCACCATCGCTATCGAGATCTTGTAATACCACTTCCGGCGTACCCTGAGATGACGCTCCTCCTGTGACACCCGCATTGGTCTGCGCTATCTTTTCAAGCTCATCTACGATGCCATTGGCATTTGCATCTTTTTTAACATAATCAGTATCCAACTGATCCGAGACGCCATCTTTGTCCTGATCACGACAGAGCAGTTGCTGGTAGTTAAAAATCTTCTTTGTCGGATCCAGCGATGTGGTAAAGGGATGGGTTGTACACTCTTCTAAGACATTGGTGCTGGTAAGAATCTTCTTCAGCTCTTGCTCATGTATGTACTGCTCTTTTATAGCACCGCCAATACTATCACCATGTTCAGGTGGCTCGGTACACAACTGGTCAGAGACGCGAGCTACGTCTTTGCGAGCAGTATTGTATGGACAGATATCATGCGTGTCCGGAGTTCCATCATGATCAGTATCTAGGCTCTGAAAACAGGCCGAGGATCCACTTCGGATAAACCGAAATCCTGTATACGCGAACTCACCGCGAAGCATGCTACTATCAGGATGCACCGCTTGGACATTACCTCCCGCATCGCGCACATCTGGGATAAGGCCTTTCTCAAGGGCCAGATCGATCACACGCGAGTACCAAGGATATACACCCTGATTGTCTGCTCTGATATCGAGAGGCTTGGGAAATCGCTCCTCTCTAGAAATCATCATGCCAGCAACACGAAACAAGATCGCCAAACCTTCCGCACGTGAGATCGTATTGTTTGGTGCAAAGTCTCCTCGCTTGATCATACCACCTGTGATGGTATTGAGCAGCTCTGCAGACTTTAGGTATCCAGTCACATAGCCTTTGTATGTCGTGTCGCCGGTCTCGTTGCTGCCCGCAAGCCGACCATAGGCAATACAGTAAAAGGGCCAGTTCTCTGTGAGGTTTAGCCGTGAATACGTATCGCGAATCATCTTGGCAGCATTGAGAGGATCATCCACCAGTCTCTTGAGCAGTTCGGTATTATTTCTGAGTGTCAGAGTTGTGGCACTACTCTGAAAAAGATCTACGTCATTAAAGGGAAACAGAGTTCCATCGAGGAGTCCCTGAAAGTATAGCTTACGCAAATACGATTTGCTCTTGAGAGGATCAGAGGTATCTGTCTCAGGAAATGACTGGCACGAGACACAGTTCATCGTCAGTGCCATCTTGAGAAGCTCTGCCCTGCTGATAGGACGATTGAGAGAGATCGTGTAGGCTGTCTTACCAAATGCATCAGGGACCGATGACGGCTCCCCCATCATCACATGTGTCGTATACAAGACGTAGAGGGCAGGAAAGATATCGACCTTACTCCCAAACCACGTGTACATGCTGCCTCTCCACACATCAGTGTAAGGCGAGATCGGATCGTATGAGAGGTCACTACTTTGTAAGAACCGGGATGCCTTCTCGCCATCACTCCCTCCACGCGCAGTCGTGTTGGACTTGGTTTGATCGGTAAGTAATAGTTTTTCAAACGTATCGGAAAGCGTATCCTTATCCGTATCCATGAGCC
>CAYGIM010000034.1:5390-7887 GCA_964349895.1 uncultured Candidatus Peribacteria bacterium
CCATGAGCCCTAGCATATTGCCAATATCGATCAACTCGGCTGAGGCCACACGCACACAGATAATCATCATCGCACATGCTACGATGAGAAGACCGAGACCGAAGATAGAGTGTTTGTTTATTTGCATATACCTGGTTTACCGGTCTTCTCACACAAGTCTACCACATTGTGCACAACCTCGGGCAGGCTGTTCTTTGCTCGCTTGAGAGATTGTACACCCGTCTCATAGATATCTTGCTGGAGCAAGATATCGGGAAGTTGCTGCGACTCAAATCGTGTATTGTCCATAAGCATCTGACTGTAAAGATTCTTTGCTTCTGTATAGAGCGTCTTTTGTCGCTCATACTCTTCGATGACGGTTCCTATAAAAAAGCCCCTACTTGTATCGACCTCTGGCTCGTCTTGAAACGCCGTGACGAGAGTACAGACAGACCCTTTGTAGGGATTAGCGGGATCACACTGAGGGAACTCGCCAAAGATCATCTCCATGATACGCTGACGTAGCTGCTGGGAGAACAAAAGCTTCTTGGCATCGCGTGCCTTCTTTTGTTCCTCGGGACTCAGATCTTTTCCATGTACCTTTTCCACGCTGCATGTCACCACTTCCCCATCGGCCTTGGTAAGCTTTCCTGATTTATCAAAGAGGGTCTTGAGCTCACATATCCTCGTATCGATACGTCGAATCATCTCGTCGAGCTCGATCTCTTCTCGAGGTACACAGGCTTTTGTCGACTCGATAATCTCATACCAGTCATAGAGCGTATCATCCGGCTTGAGCTTGCTCAGCTGAGCCTGAGCCACATCACTTATAACAGTTTCTTCGAGAGCTGTGTAGATAGATGAGATACGCGGAGCACTGCTCAGAGACGCTTCTGGATATGCACGAAGTGCGACCAAAAGCCCATGAACATGGTCTTTGTATGCTTTCAGCTGATCAATCTCCTCGGTATTCTGGTAGCATCTCGTGTACGCCAAGCGGATCAGATCGCGCACTTTCTGGTCTACCTCTTCTACACGTTTGATATCCAGCGACAAGAGATACGGACGAGCCGTCGCTGCAAACGGGATCATGTCGATAAATGATTCGAGCGTATCTGATATCGTCATCGAGAGAGACGAGACCTCCATGAGACTTCCATAAGTAGCATTGCCCGCATAGTAGACGTCTTCGAGAGGAGTTCCACTGCCAGACGCGACAGCTTGTTCTTTACACTGGTTGACTTGAAACGCTTGTTTGAAGCTCCCGAGAGCAGCATCGCTGTCTGCAAGAAAGACCTCTATAAATGGTGCGGGATCACAGATACCAGCACTCGGTGCATCGATCTCCGCATAAGCTAAACTACTCGTTGCAGAGAGAACACAAGTGAGCGTCAGTATCAATCCCGATATGAAGAGTTGTATGTATTTCATATTAACTGCAGGGGCCTACAGACTGAATCTTTACCATACATCGGCCAAGGTCTACGAGCGAGCTTGCCGACATGAGCTCGTCATCACACGCATCATGACTTCCTTCTGGGTTATCATTGATCACCTTTGAAAATGAGGTAAACAGCTGCATCAGAGACCGCACAGCATCGTTCTCACGCTCGCGACCACGCTGACGAATGATTCCCAAGACCTGCATATCTGACATCTGTTTGCTTTGATCAGTAACTTTTGCGGACTGTGTCTGCAAATCAGTAATGATCGAGTCCATATCGACCGCCAATCCATACGAGCGTTCGATCGTACTGCGCACGACCTCATCGTCGCTCTGAGAAAATAGCGTGCTGTTTCTTCTCTTCAATACCTCGAGCTCTACCGGATCGAGACGCAGTGAGCTCGGATAAAATATCGGCTTGTGGATGACAAAGATAGGAAACGTGATCAGTCCTGCAATATTGAGCTCATAGGTACCAGGAGCCAGGAACGTCCTCGTAGTCTTTTTGAGCCCTAGGTCTTTTCGTGACATATCGGTGATACGAGAAGCGATCGCCTCCAGCTGATCTTTGATCGTGGTACTCTTGTACGTAAGAAGTGAACGCTCACCTTCTTCAAATCGCACGCGGATACAAAATACATCACTCGGCTTACACCATTCCTGTTTTGGTCTCATGGCGCCCACACCACCGCCAGCGGGCAACGTGCTACTTGGATTCGTCGTACCAGAAGCTTGCGTACTCGTGCTGGAAGAAGATGTGCCCGATGCAGTTGTACCACCCGAAGTGTTGTTTCCCGTTGCGGGAGTAGTCGATGAAGAAGTACCTGAAGGAGGCGTAGTAGCTGCCGCAGTTGCACCAGGAATCTCACACACTTGAGAACCTCCTGCTTGCGAGATACCTTCGGTAATCTTGGTATCATGATCCGCAAGTGTTGAGCCGCTGTCTGCAACTGGTGTTCCTGTAATTATTGTGGGTGGTACAGGAACAGGAAGTACCACAGGAACAACGGCCTCTTCCTCGGGCGTCTCAGTGCCGACACCGCCGCCCAGATCCAGCTTCCATGCAACCGGGCT
>CAYGIM010000035.1:0-4710 GCA_964349895.1 uncultured Candidatus Peribacteria bacterium
GGTAAGAGATTGTTTATCCTGTATGGAATGATTTTGTGCTGACATCCTGAATAATAATCATAGGTAATCTAAGATGATTATATGCAGATTGTAGATAGATGCATGGTGAATATAGATAACAAAAAGTGTGTCATTTCTACTCGGCCGCGTAAAAATGACACATATACTCAAGTGCCTCGTCATTCCGGACAAGGGTGTATTCACCCGCGATCCGGAATCCAGAAAGATTCTAACCTATCTTTTTGTTTCTGGATCCCGGCTGAGTACGCCGGGATGACGGATTGAAAAGCTTCCATAGAAACACTGGTGCTTATTACTTCTTCTTGATCACCAGCTTCTCGCCTTTGAGGCTGAGGGCCACAGTGTCTCCTTCGATAACTTCTCCATCTAGTATCTGTGAAGCAAGAGTATCTACGACTTCCTTCTCTATACTGCGGCGGATAGGCCGTGCGCCAAACTGAGGATCAAATCCTACCTCGGCAAGATATGCTAGGACCTTTTTGTCCCAACTTAGCGTGATCTTCTGCTCTTTGAGCCGTTCTGCAAGTCGAGCAAGCTCCAGCTCTACGATATGACTGATCTGGTCTTTGCCCAGGGGATTAAAGATGATCACATCATCGATACGGTTGATAAACTCAGGTCGTAGATGAAGCTTCAAGATGTCTTTGATCTTTTCGCGAAGTTCTATGTTGAGGACGGCATTGCTTTCGTCCTTATCCAGTGACTCGAGGATCTCGTGAGCCCCAATATTTGAGGTCATGATGATACAGGTGTTCTTGAAGTTGACTGTACGACCCTTACTGTCTGTGAGCCTGCCGTCGTCTAGCACTTGTAGGAGGATGTTGAGTACTTGCGGGTGGGCCTTCTCTATCTCGTCAAAGAGGATGATCGAGTAGGGTCGGCGTCTTACTGCCTCGGTCAACTGACCTCCTTCGTCATGCCCTATATATCCAGGCGGTGAGCCTATGAGACGTGCCACACTGTGGCTCTCCATGTACTCGCTCATGTCGACGCGAACAATAGCGTGTTCGTCGTCAAAGAGAAACTCGGCGAGAGCTTTTGCCGTCTCTGTCTTTCCTACACCGGTGGGGCCTAAGAAGAGAAAGCTTGCGAGTGGACGCGATGGATTGGTCAGACCAGCCCTACCTCTGCGGATACTGTTGGCTACACTCGTAAGTACATGGTCTTGTCCGACTACCCTTTGACCAAGATACACTTCCATCTGAGAGAATCGCTTCTGTTCTTCTTTGAGCAGCTTGTTTGCAGGTATTCCTGTCATGCGAGAGATGATCTTGGCTATGTCTTCGCGCACGATCTCTTCGCGCAGATAGTGGTTTCCACTTTTGCGAAGCTTATCGAGTGCCTCTTCTCCTGTCTTGATCTCTGTCTCCAGAGCTGGAATCTTGCCATATACGATCTCGGCGACTTTATCGAGCTTGCCCATGCGCTCGTATGCCTCGCGCTCGTTTTTTAGTCTCTCGATCTGTTCTTTCTTGTCTTGCATACCTGCTATGATCTCGCGCTCCTGCTTCCAGTGAAACTCTGCTGCATTGATCAACTCATCGAGCTCTGCAAGTTCTTTTCTTATCACTTCGAGGCGTGCCTGCAGGTCAGTTTTTTCTTTGGACTGTTTTACCTCTTTCTCTAGCGCGTGCTTCTCGATCTCCAGACGCGTCTTTTTGCGGCTGAGCTTCTCTACCTCTTCAGGCTTGGATGCCAGCTGCATCTTGAGATGTGATGCTGCTTCGTCGAGCAGATCGATCGCTTTGTCAGGGAGTTTGCGATCTGTGAGAAACTTACTACTCAGCTCACTGGCAGCAACGATAGCGGTATCTGCGATGGTGATACCATGATGTACCTCGTACTTTTCTTTGATGCCACGAAGTATAGCGATCGTGTCTTCGACCGATGGCTCTTCTACCATGATGGGCTGAAACCTTCGCTCGAGGGCGCCATCTTTCTCTATATACTTACGATACTCTTGGATCGTAGTAGCTCCGATCACTTTGATCTTGCCGCGTGCCATGGCTGGTTTGAGCAGGTTGCCTGCGTCCATAGCTCCTTCCGTCGCTCCTGCGCCTACGATCAGGTGGATCTCATCGATAAACAATATGATCTCGCCTGCAGACTTCTCGAGCTCATCGATGATACTCTTCAAGCGCTCTTCAAACTCTCCACGAAACTTGGTACCAGCAACCAAGCTTCCCATGTCGAGCGAGAGTACTGTCTTGCCTCGTAGGGTATCTGGGACGTCACCAGATATGATCCTACGCGCGATGCCTTCTACGATGGCTGTCTTACCCACACCGGGGTCTCCGATCAAGCAGGGGTTATTTTTACTACGCCTGAGGAGGATCTGCACGGTGCGCCGTATCTCCTCGTCGCGACCGATGATCGGATCGATCTTTCCATCGCGTGCTTGGGCAGTCAGATCGATACACCACTTCGTGAGTGCCTCGCGAGTAGACTCGGCATGTTCGCTATGTACTGGATGCTCTTTGTTCATAGTAGTTATTGCACTCAATAGGAGAGATAGATGTTGATCACTGAGAAGTGCGAGATCGTTCTTGGTTTCCTTTAGTGTAGCATACAAGAGGTGCTCGATGGCAATGAAGCTGTTGCCCAGCTTCTCGCTGAGTGACTTTGCTTCCGTAAACATGCTCACAACACTTGGTGAAAAAGAAAGCTGATACGCGCCCTCTACCTGAGGCAGCTTGAGCAGCTTCACATTGATAGCTTCTATCAGATCTTTTACAGCGATATCTGTAGAGTTGAGCCAGCTCAAAGCAAAGCCTCCTTTTTGAGCAATTAGAGAGGCGAGGATATGGAGAGGGGACACCTCCGGATTGCGGCTGTGCTGCGCAAGATTTGCTGACTCTTGTACGACTGCTTGAGTCGCCTCGGTGAAGTTGAATCCGTTCATATATTTATATACACAAACTAAATTAGCACTCATGATTATAGAGTGCTAGTAAGGATTACGTCAAGAATATTTATATGTCATTCCCGAGTAATCATCGGGAATCCAGTTCCATAATTTAAAAAAAGAATATATATATTTCTGGATTCCGGATCGCGTTTGAATACAAACTTGTCCGGAATGACGGGCCGAGACTTACTTTGTCTATTTCGTTTACGACGCACTGAGCGTCATATCGATCTCGTAGCGTTTTTGAAAGGATTCAATTTCGGACTTGAGGAGGGGATACTTGGAAAGTGTAGGATCTTCCTCAAGGATTGTTTGTGCACATGCGCGTGCTTCGCTTAGCGTCTTGAGGTCTCTGAGATCGCTCATGCGAAAGGACACAAAGCCGCTTTGCTTAAATCCATAGACCTCGCCCGGGCCACGGAGCTTGAGATCGAGCTGTGAGAGCTTGAACCCGTCTTGGATATCTTCCATAGCGCGCAAACGTACTACCTCGTTTTTATTCTCGTCACTGGCAGCCAAGTAGCAGTATGACTGCTTGGCCGACCTACCAACACGACCTCTGAACTGATGAAGCTGCGAGAGACCAAACCGTTCAGCTCCTTCGATCACGATCACGGTCGCATCTGGGATGTCGATACCAACTTCGATCACGGACGTAGATACGAGAATGTCGTACTTCTTCTGCTTCATATCTTCCATGATTGCTTGCTTGTCCGCAGACGGCATACGTCCATGCAGCAGCGCTATACGTGTCTTGGGGAATGCTTGCTTGAGTATCTCGTACTCATTGGTCGCTGACTTGAGCTCGAGCTTCTCTGACTCCTCGACTAGGGGGCAGATGACAAAGACCTGATTGCCTTTGTCGATCTCAGAGATGATGTGTCTATACATGACGCTTCGGCCTAGCGGTGTGACTACTTGTGTCTGGATCGGAAGACGATTCTTCGGAGATTCAGACAGGATGCTCAAGTCTTGATCACCATACATGATCAGGGCGAGTGAGCGGGGGATCGGTGTAGCTGTCATGGTCAGCACGTGTGGTGCAAACCTACTTACGAGGTGTGCTCGCTGTTCTACACCAAAGCGGTGCTGTTCGTCGATGATCACGACACCTAGGTGCTGAAACACTACGGTCTCTTGGAGCACTGCATGAGTACCTATGACGAGCTGTATCTCACCTGATGCAAGACCTGCTAAGATACGTGTTTTCTCTGACTGCTTTGTGCTACCTGTGAGGAGCGCAATGCTGATACCGTATCTTTCAAAGTAATGGGTGAGCTTGATCATGTGCTGTTCGGCTAGGATCTCAGTCGGAGCGACCAGTGCACACTGAAAACCATTGAGGAGAGTATTGTAGATCACAGTTGCAGCTACGATCGTCTTACCACTGCCGACGTCTCCTTCTAATAGTCTCGACATGAGAAGGTCTGTAGATCCCATGTCTTTGATGATCTCGTAGATTGCGATCTTCTGTCCATCTGTTAGCTCAAATGGGAGGGATGCGAGAAACTCTTTTATCTTGTCTGCGAGGAGGGCACATTGTTTCTTGTGAACTGAGCGATTCTTCTCTATAGCTTCTTGTTTGCGTTTGAGGGCGAGTAGCTGAAACATGCAGAGCTCTTCAAATGCTAAGCGGTGCTTGGCCACTACCAAAACCTCTGGCGTCGTAGGAGTATGAACTTCTTTGTATGCGTCATCTTTGGACATCAAGACATACTCCTTGCAGATGTGTGCGGGAAAAATCTCTTCGGTTGGTGGAAGCACTTTGAGAAGTGTATGGA
>CAYGIM010000035.1:4720-7113 GCA_964349895.1 uncultured Candidatus Peribacteria bacterium
GTATGGATCCGTTCGCGAAACCATGTGCCTTTGATACGCTCTGACTCTACATAGATAGGCACCAATCCGCCGCTATGCACGAGCTCTCGGGATTCCATGACCGGCTCGATCTCTGGCGAGACCATGCTGAGCTGATTTTGCTCTATTTTTATATTACCTGTAAATACATACCAGCCGTTTACCAGAAGCTGATCTTTGACATAGGTCTGGCCAAACCAGACACATAGGGCGCTGATACCTTTTGCATCCTGTACTTTGACGCGCAAGATTGCCTTTCTCGCTCTGGTGTGTAGAAGCTCGGAATGCACGACTTTTGCTTTGAGTGATACCTTCTTGATTTCCTGTGGTATCTCGCGCAGGGTCTCATAGATCTTGCGATCCTCATAGGTTCGTGGCAAGTACTCGATGATGTCTCGTACAGTCGTAATACCTATACTCTCCAGCTTCTTGAGCTGGGTACCGCTGGTCTTGATGGCGTCTTTGATAAGGGTGTTGAGCGTGACCATATCGATTTGTTATATGATTCTGTCATCCCCTTGAAGAAGGGGATCCAGGCCATAAGCCATTGCATTACATCTCCTGGATCCTCGATCGGTGTCGAGGATGACAGAAGTAAAAGGCACATGAATGAAACCTACATACACGTCTTATTCATCGCTTGTGGTTTGCCGAGGGATTGATCCAAGAGGCACTGCGCTTTCTGGCCGAGTATCGAGAGACGTGAAGATATATCAGATGTAAAGCGAGGGTAGGGAACCGCTCCAAACTGCTGCATGAGTGTTATGTACTTTGCTTCGTCTGTCATAGGGATGCTCTCTGCTCGGTTGATCTGTGCTGCAAATGGCGCCATCAGCGGATCTTTCACATACTCGGTTTGCAAGGCGGTCTTTGCTGGTGGTCTCAGCGTCTTCTTACTATAGCTTTGCTCAAGGTCTTTGGTATGCATGATAAAGCTCAAGAAGTGCCAAGCTGTCTCGGGACTCTTACTATCTTTAGAAACAAATAGCGGATAGTAGCTACCGATCGTGCGCTTTCTGAGAGGATTAAATACCGGTACTTCTACCACGGCGATCTGTGAGGGATCTATAGCAGTCTTTCCTTCTCGCTTCAGAAGGGCGATCTCTGTCTTGATGTCCATGATGTCATAGCTATAGCCAAACATCATCGCGATCTTGCCAGCAGCAAATGAGCCTACCTCGTCGCGATCAGGCAGTGGGCTCATAAGTCTTGCCGGGTCCCATGTGTAGAGCGTGTTGCTTGCATCACTAAACATAAACCAGAGTGTAGCGGCATCTCGCACTGAGGACTGACCAAAGGCATAGACGGATCGTGAAGCATCGATATACGCAGGTTCGGCTTCTGCAAAGAGGAGGTGGAGGATATCTACGCCGTGTCTCAGGTTGATATCTCCCATAGCGATACTACCAAGGACCAAACCATTTGCATCTTTTTGGGTAATAGCTCGAGTGTCTGCTTTGAGATCTTCCCACGTAGCCCCCGGGAGGTTGCGACCTACTATGTACTGCCGATAGATACTTTTGTTTACGATCAATGCCAGCGTATCTATCGAGAGAGGGACACCGAAGAGGGCTTGTTCTTTCACCGTCTTGTTTGCCGCATCCTTGTAGGTGATCTCGCCTTCGAGGTCATTCATCGCGATCTGTGGGTAGACTGTATTGAAGTACGAGATCTCTGTAGGTGTCGTGAGAGGAAGCACTTTGTTTTTGTGCTTTCTGACCCACGTATTCTTGAGCATAAAGATGTCGGGACCGTTTCCCTCGGCAAGTGCATTTATGAGCTCTGTCTCATACTCTTTTGGGTCGGAGAACTTGCGAACCTTGATATGTACATTGGGAAACGATCGGGTGTAGTTTGAAAGGGTTTCGTTCCATAGCTTTTCTTCATCAAAGAGCATCCAGAGAGTGAGAGATGCCCCTTTTGGACCGTCCTGACTCTTTTTGAAGATAGGACCTAGGATAAGGGGAGAAATGAGAAGAAGTATAATGACAACGGTGAATATGATGATGTACTTCTTTGGGAACATAGGAAAATGATGAGAATTAGATACCTTGATTGTCAGTATATAATGATTTCTCTCAGCGCAAATAGGGTGAGGTTGAAAATGCATCTCGACTCAGGTAAAGTGTCACCGTCCTTTAGTGTTTGAGAGTGGTAAGGTTTTAAATTTCCTCTACAATTTCGATTTTAGGGAGGCCAAATGAGCCGGCGACGTGTCGCATGCTTGAGGCCACCCACCTGGAATACCAGGGGATCCAATTGCCTTATCAGACTGCACCGAGGGATGCTAAAAAGCCCCAAGCGTAAGCGAGGGGCTTTTTGGTTTGCTCCCTGATGTCATTGCGAGGAGGTATGTCCGACGTGGCAATCTAGAG
>CAYGIM010000036.1:0-7073 GCA_964349895.1 uncultured Candidatus Peribacteria bacterium
ATGTGGCAGGATTTACGATAACTCCTTCGGGTGATATTGCACTGACGGAAGGTGCTACGAATGCCACTGCATACAGTATCGTGCTCACCGCGCAACCAACCACTGATGTCGTGATAGATATATCTGAGTCCTCAGCGGCACTTACACTCAATACTACAAGCCTGACGTTTACGAGCGGGAACTGGAATATAGCACAGAGCATCTCCATCACAGGCACCGAGGACGGTAATCTGCTCTCCGAAGCAAATCAGATAGTAACCCTTGCTGTAAATGACGCAGGATCAGATGATGCTTTCGATGCTGTAAGTAATCAAACTAGACAAGTAGATATTACTGACAATGACGCGGCAGGCTTCTCGATAGTGCAGTCAGGCGGAACAACAGCTGTTACAGAAGGAGGTAGTACCGATAGCTTCACCGTGGTACTCACAGCTCAGCCAGCAACAGATGTCGTATTTGATATCTCATCAAATGATACCACGTCGGCAACAGTTTCATCTGCTGCACTCACATTTACGAATAGTACGTGGGATACGCCACAGACGATCACGGTCACAGCACCACAAGATGCAGACGTTGTCTCCGAGACTCCGGTAGTAACTATTGCCATCAATGATGCAGCTTCGGACAATACATGGGATCTGCTCGCAGACCAGACAGTCAATGTAGCAGTTACTGACAACGACACGGCTGGCTTTACGGTTACTCAGTCAGGAGGAACAACCGCTGTTACGGAAGGCGGAGCAACTGATAGCTTCACCGTGGTACTCACAGCTCAGCCAGCAACAGATGTCGTATTTGATATCGTTTCAAACGATACGACCTCAGCCACTGTTTCCTCTGCGACTCTGACCTTTACGAATGGCAACTGGGATACACCTCAACCCATCACGGTTACAGCACCGCAGGATCCAGACTTTGCGTCCGAGACTCCTGTCATCACTGTGAGCGTAAACGACACTGGATCTGATAACGCGTGGGATCCCCTCGCAGACCAGACAGTCAATGTAGCAGTCACAGACAACGACACACCAAACTTCACGGTTGTACAGTCAGGTGGAACCACCACAGTGACCGAGGGCGGAGCGACCGATAGCTTCACGGTCGTGCTCACAGCACAGCCTACAAATGACGTGGTCTTTAGCATCTCTTCCAACGTCACAACATCCGCGACCGTGGATCAAGCAACACTCACATTTACCAATAGTACATGGGACACACCACAGACCGTTGTCGTCTCCGCACCAGAAGATGCAAATGTCGTATCTGAGAACCCTATCATTACGATCGGTGTACTCGACACATCATCAGATGATGCCTGGGATCCTGCTCCAGATCAGACCGTCAACGTCGCTGTGACCGACAATGACACAGCAAGCTTTACCGTCGTGCAGTCAGGTGGCCAGACCGATGTCACAGAGGGTGGTATAACTGACAGCTTCACCGTCGTCCTCAACACACAACCAACAACCAACGTGGTCTTTGATATATCTTCCAACGATACAACTTCTGCAACAGTCTCAGCAGCAACACTGACATTTAGCAATGGGAACTGGAATGTACCGCAGACCATCACCGTCACTGCTCCAGATGATAATGATGCAGTCTCCGAGACACCTATCGTAACGGTGGCTGTCAACGACGCGACATCCGATGATAGTTATGATCCCCTAGCGGATGGCAGCGTAAATATATTTGTCACCGACAACGACCTAGCCTCCTTTACTATCATACAATCTGGGGGCACAACTGCAGTGACAGAAGGTGGAGCTACCGATAGCTTTGATGTCGTACTCACCGCACAGCCGGTAGGCAATGTAGTCATAGATGTAGCCTCGAGTGATATAACATCAGCGACCGTTTCAAGCGCTCAACTTACATTTACCAATATCAACTGGAGCACACCGCAGACGATTACAGTCACTGCACCTGAAGATGTAGATATCGTATGGGAGTCTCCGATCATTACCCTGAGCATCAATGATGCCGGCTCAGACAACCTATGGGATCCTCTTGCCGATCAGACCGTAAACGTTGTCATCACAGACAACGACCCTGGTAGCTTCACCGTAACCCAAACGGGCGGTACGACACAGATCACAGAGGGAAGCATCACCGATACATTTGATGTGGTACTCACCCAACAACCAGGCTCAAACGTCGTATTTAATATTATATCCGATTTCCCAAGCTCAGCCTCTCCATCTGCAACTACCCTCACCTTTACGAATGGTAACTGGAATGTACCGCAGACAATCACCATGACCGCACCCGAGGATCTCAACTCGACACATGAGGCTGCAACCATAACTATCACTGTGGATGACAGCTCGTCTGATAGCGCATTTGATGTGTTAGCGGACCAGCTGATATCCGTGGTAGTAACCGATAACGATCCTGTAGAATCGGGCGGTAGTAGCTTCTTTTCTCCAGGAGGTATCGGCCAGTTGTTCAATATGAATAGCACGGGATCATCTGGTGGAACGAGTTCATCGCAAGATGCCCTCTTCATGGGAAATGAGAACCTGAACCAAAACACATCAGGAGGTGAATCAGCTATCAACGACAGCAAACACATCGATGCTATCTATGATATCCCAACAGAAACCGACACGCTGCACGGCGTGGGTAGTACCCAAACGGGAAGTGGTAGCAGCAGCGCTATTGCTACAGATGCAGGAAGAGGGCTCAGAGATAGATTTCAAGAGGCAGGAGATTATCTAGGAAGTATAGAGTTCTTATGCTACCGCGATAGAAATACCGTTGCGGCAAGTCTGCTGAGATCTCACAAACCAACAGATGACGTCACACGTGGTGAGCTGATAAGCATGCTCATACACTGTCTGAAGTACGATAAGGGCGTAGGCTCGACACGACAATTTGTGGATGTGCCAAGTAATAACCCGTATGCCCTCGATATCCTTATGGCCCGTGCTATCGGAATCATCCATGGTTACAGCGATGGAACATTTAAACCCCTCCAACCGATTACCAGGGAAGAAGCTATCAAGGTAGTGCTGCTAAGTCGCTTTGAGAATGTGGAGATCGTGAATGTCATGCTCGACATCCTCGATGTTGTACAAGATCAGTGGTATGCCAGATATGTACTCTTTGCCATCTCGCGAGGATTTGCAGATGCCTACTACAATGACGAAGATATCATGTTTGGGGTTGGGGTGTTTGTAGAGCGCGAAGAAGCAGCCCGCATGATCCTACGAATTCTCGATATATAAACGAAAAAACACCACAAAGGGCATTCTTTACATTGTTGGTCGGGGAGACAGGGGTCGAACCTGCGACCTCACGGTCCCAAACCGCGTACTCTACCAACTGAGCTACTCCCCGGGACAACACTTATTCTAGGGATATTCGATATATTATCAAGAAAAGCTTTATATGTTTGGGACATTCTGTGGACTCAGTCTTCCCGAAGGTAGTATGCATAGGTAGAATAATGCAGTAATCTAACGCACTTCCTATGCACATCACATCATCTGCCATCATAGATGACTACATCGATAACCGGTTTGGAAAGCACGGTGAAGAAAAGCTCGAAGGTGTCCCTACCCGATCCATCCCTCTCGCCTGGAGTAATCTCCCCGCAGGCACGATAAGTCTTGCTCTCATTGTCCATGATCATGATGCAATACCTGTATGTGGCTTCAGTTGGATCCACTGGGTTGTGGCAAATATCGATCCGAGTATCGGAGAGCTTGCCGAAAACGCGAGCCGCGAAAACACATCACTTACCCAGGGAAGAAACAGCCTGGCATCAAAACAGATCTGTGGAGATCTCCCCGACTCACTCACATGCTTTTACGGTGGTCCTCGCCCACCAGATCAAGACCACGAGTATGAGTTCGCGCTCTATGCTCTCGATACCAGACTTGATGTATCGCAAGGCTTCCGGCTCAACGAACTTCTCAAAAAGATGCGTGGGCACATCCTCGATAGTGCCACGCTCTATGGCATCTATCCACATCTGGAAAACTAGCAATATGAGCTTGGTATTCTGAGCCGCAAGATCAAGACCGCGAGACTAGCAAGCAGCTGAAGGCCTACGACCAGGTTAAATACAAGATTGTGTAGAACGAAGAGACCATAGAGAAATGCCAAGAGAGTAGTCACCGTCCATATACCATATGTAGCAAGATTTGCGCTGCACTTCTTGTGCCATAGATCTACCATCGTGGGTATGAAGCCAATGAAGGTTACGACTCCCCCTGCAGCATAGGCAACTGTGAGAACCGCGATAAATGCATCATACATAGTTAGAACGTATTATGTGAGGCGGCTACTGCGCAAAGATGTATACTCCGCACGTATTGCCGTGAAGCATGAGTGCATTCTCATTTTGTACTGACGGCACCATGGGTAACTCTTCCATACGTGACTGACCTGGTAGATAGAGATACACTGACTTGATGAGATTCTTACTAAGACCTGCAACTCGCATCTCAAATGCAGTACTAAAGGTAGTACCTTCATCTTCCTCACCGCACAGGCGATATGCCTTTGCGAGTGTGTAGTTATTCATAAGCGGGAGGTACGACATATCAGACGTGACATCTACCAATCCGGCTAAGTTTTCTTTGCTCATCTTGATCATATCCGAAGACAAGATATCAGTATGAGGAGCAAAGAGTATATCCCCCGTGACCTCAGGGTTTATAAGCATCGTGTAGCTCTCACCGCTCAGAGCCTGTGTATGTGGTATGGCGTTGGTAAAGCCTTGAAGCGTACCAGGTAAGGTATCCAGCACATCAAGGTAGTACGGTTTTGTATCAGCCTCGCTCATAGCAGAACCCGTAGCGGTAGATACGACCGTATACTTCTGGGTTTCTGCTTGAGAAGATGTAGTTGTAGGTAATGCGACTGGTGCCAAAGATGGTGTTGGGAGCTGAGCAACTTCGTCGAGCCACCAAAACTTTGACTTGGTATCCATGGTCGTGCCATCTGTACTGATCTCCATGGATTGAAGGGGTGCTACTGGCTTCAGAGCATCTGAGGTCACTGCCTCTTGGTACTTGGTAGCCTTGTACGGCATCAAGCAAAGCTTGGTAAGGATCAATGCAGGATACTGCTCAGGTGCATCAGCATCATACATCGTACGTGGGCCATCGGTACATGCGACAACTCCTAGCCATGGATAGGCATAACTCTGTGTACCAAAATCCAGTGTGAGAGGATCTATCACTTTTTCACGAGTATTTTTGTAGGCCACATATCTCTTTCCGCGAAATACTACCTCGGGAGCAAAGAGCATACGGCCATCCATAGGGAATGCCTGATCTTGATACGTAGAGACCATCACGGCCTGGTCCATAGCCTGAGCGGCAGACACGACTTTGATATCATACTGTGTATTTACAAAGCTATACTCAGGTAAGCGTATCTGGAACTTGCTTGATCTCGAGGGGTTGTATGAAGAGAAGTTGGTGAGAATCGTACCACTTCCACTCGCATAAGCTTCTTCTTGTACCTTTCCTTGTGCGCCCTGTTGCTCGTAGGCAAGATAGACATCACCATCCATACGGATCATGTCTTCGCTGAGCGTATCAACATAATCCTTCTCTACCTCATCCATAAATCTGATACACAGGTCTCGTATATAACCAACCGTTGTTTCTGTCTTATCTAGCATACTAACCGGCTCCTTTGCGCCACATAGCCCCTGTGTCTCAAAGGTAGGAAAGTCTTCTGCCGTGAAGTGGATATCTATCATCTTCTCAAGCTCTGTCGTGACATCGCCCGAGTGAAGCTTGAGACTCAAACTGAGAGACTGAGGGGAGAATGCTTTATCGGTCTTTCCCAACTGCTCGTCGATAGCCTCTATGTCGAGCATTGTTGCGCGAGGCAAGAACGTGGAGGTAGCGGCTATTCCGCCAGGAAATAAGAGTGAGATACGCGGTGTCATGCTGGCGTCCTTTGCTTGTTGAATCTTTACATAGGGTCGAGCCACTACGCGCTCTGACTCTTGTGACGCTATACCTGGAGCATAGCTAAAGCTTACCTCTATCTTGCGGGTGATGCATGTAAAGCGCTCGGTACAGCTATCTACCGAGAAGTGCCGAGTACCAAAGAGGCTTCCGCTCTGCTTATCACGTAGGTATAGAGTATAGGTGCCATCGAGAAGATTATCGATACGGATCGTATCATCATATATGACATACGAAGGTTTTACACTCGTCTCAGACCCCAACTCTTGTTTGGTCATAGCCACCTCGATATCCGAGATAGACTTGTCACCTATAGGTATGAGAGAAAACAGCATATGGTCCTCCGTCAACACCTCACCTTCCTCCAATCCCACAACCGTAAATGCATCCATGTAGCTCAAGACGGATGTCTTGGCCTGACTAGAAAGTGCTCTGATACACACAAAAGAAACAAGCATGACGCAAGCTACAAGACCAGCAATCATCAGCTCCTTCTTATAAGGAAGATCTGCGGTATGTGCATCAAACTTGTCGCGTATAGTTGCCACGTGAGGAGCAATCTTGGTACGCATGCGTCCTGCATGTGTTTTGGCGAGCTCGAAGTATCTCTGATACATATCTGATTTGTGTGTTAGCTATCAAGAAATGATATCAAAAAATAGCTTCCCAGATCCAGGGTAAGCTATTTACACACATGATGATATATTGTATTACTTCTTTTCTTGTACGGTCACAATCGAGGATAGAAATGGGTATTCATTGCTCGTAATCTTATATGAACCGCTCTGTTTAAAGGCAACATCCACATACTTATTGGATCCAATCTTGTGGTTTTCTAGCACACGAGGGACTGATATGGGGATAATGAGATCATCTGTATTCACGACACGGATCGTATCCCCTGCAATAATCGAGACATCTTTGGGTGACATGACCAGATTATCTATCGTTACCATAACAGTCTTTCCTCTGCCCAAGTACGCCTGGACCTGCTTGGTGACAAAAAAGCTGATCACGATGAGGAATACGATAGCGATGATGACATATGATCCCTGTGAGGTTTGTTTCTTTTTACTACTATTCTTTTTTCTGGAAACGGATTGATACGGCATGATATAGCAATAAATTAAACAC